>CAIQOY010000345.1 GCA_903873565.1 uncultured Actinomycetes bacterium | reverse complement strand
GGACCAGCTGCCGCAGGCCGCCCGCGACTACGTCGACTGGGTCGCCGAGCAGCTCGGCATCCCCGTCACCCTGGTCGGCGTCGGCGTGCGCCGCGACCAGGTGCTCGCGCCGCACGGCATGGAGGCCGTCGCGCGGGGCACCCGCTGAGTCCCGGGTCAGCGGCGCGACGGGCGGGGGCTGCGGCCGACCGGGGCGAGTCCGCGCTCGAAGTCGTCGAGCTCGCGGAACAGGTCGACGCACTCGAACACCCGGTTGCGCCGTCCGATCGTGACGGGGCGCAGCACGTCCGTCTCCACGAGGCGGCTGACGCCGACGCGCACCGCCTCGTCGCTCATCCCGATCCGCTCCGCCATCTGGCCGATGCGGAAGACCGGCAGGCCCACCAGCTCGGGGATCATCCGCGCCGCCGCGGAGTGCCGTCGGGGCGACCCTGCCTGCTCGTGCCAGCGCCGCTGCAGCCCCTCGATGCGCCGGGCGAGGTCCAGCGAGCCCTCCGCCGCCGCCTCCACGCGCTCGGCGAAGTAGCCCACCCACGCCCAGATGTCGTCGAAGCGGTAGGCGGTCAGGCCCTCGACGTAGCGATCGCCGGAGGCGGCGAGGGCGAGGCTGATCGGGATCGCGGCGTCGGCGGTGACGCCGCGCCGGCGCAGGACGGCGTGGATCAGCGCGCGCCCCACGCGGCCGTTGCCGTCCGCGAACGGGTGGATCGTCTCGAACTGCGCATGCACGATCGCCGCCTGGGACAGCGCGGGCAGATCGGTGCGCGCCGCGAACGCGCCCAGGTCGTCGAGCAGGCCGGGCACGAGGTCCGCCGGGGGCGGGACGAACTCGGCGGCGTGCGGTCCGTCGCCGCCGATCCAGTTCTGCTCCGTGCGGACGCGCCCGGCGATCGGCGCGTCGCGCGTGCCCTCGAGCAGGCGACGGTGGATCTCCGTGATCACGGCGGTCGAGAGGCCCGACGCGGCGCCGAGCCCGATCGCCGCCTCCATCGCCCGCACGTTGGCCACGACGAAGGCCGCGGTGTCGCGCGCGGCGTCCGGTTCGACGAATGCGCGGGCCAGGTTGCGATGGCTGACCTGGTAGCCCTCGATGCGCGACGAGGCGACGGCCTCGCTGCGCAGGAGCTGCCGGGCGATCGCCTCGGTCCGCACGCCGAGGACCCCGCTCCCGACCGCGGTGCACGCCGCGGTGGCCCGCCGCTCGCGTTCGGCGATGTCCGAGGGAAGCGCCAGGGCGAGGTCGGCGATCGGCGGCGGCACGTACGCGGCGTACGGGCGCAGACGGGCATCGGGCGTCATCCACTGCTCGCGGAACTCGGTGAAGTCCAGGCGCATATCCAGAGTATAGAAGAAAGTCTGGATACTGACCCGGGGCGGCGGCGGCATCCCGCGGCCCCGCGCTGGGGTGCTGGCCGCCCATCCGGGTGCCTGACTAGGCTCGGGCAGGTGATCGCTCGCAGCAGGCGGCCGGTGCCGGCCATCGATCGAGGCGCGCGGTGAGGGTCCTCGTCGTCGGCTCGGGCGGGCGCGAGCACGCGCTCGCCTCGGCGATCGGGGCTAGCCCGCGCTGCGCCGAGCTGCACGCGGCGCCCGGCAACCCGGGCATCGCGCTGATCGCCACCTGCCATCCGGTCAAGGCCGACGACGTCGAGGGCCTGGTCGCGCTCGCCCGCGACATCGAGGCCGACCTCGTCGTGGTCGGGCCGGAGGCGCCCCTGGTCGCCGGCCTCGCCGACGAGCTGCGGCGGATCGGGATCCCCACCTTCGGCCCGAACGCGGCCGCCGCGCGGGTCGAGGGCTCGAAGGCGTTCACGAAGCAGCTGCTCGAGGCCGCCAGCGTCGACACCGCCGAGGCCTTCACCGTCACGGACCTGGCCGGCGCGCGGATCGCGATCCAGCGCCTCGACGGCCGCTGCGTGGTCAAGGCCGACGGCCTCGCGGCCGGCAAGGGCGTGATCGTCTGCGACGACGCGGCCGACGCGGAGGCCGCGGCTGCGGAGCTGCTCGGCGGATCGCTCGGCGAGGCCGGCCGCGTGCTCGTGGTCGAGGAGCGGATGGACGGCCCCGAGCTGTCGGTCCTCGCGCTGTGCGACGGCGAGCGCGCCGTCGCCCTGCCCTCGGCGCGCGACTACAAGCGGATCGGCGAGGGCGGCACCGGCCCCAACACGGGCGGCATGGGGGCGATCTCGCCGGCCCCGGG
>CAIQOY010000344.1 GCA_903873565.1 uncultured Actinomycetes bacterium | reverse complement strand
GGACCCTGGTCGGCCCGCGCGCCGGCATCGTCGCGGCCTGGCTGATGGCGCTGGTCGGGCCGGCGCCGCACATCGAGGGCTTCACCGCCAACGGCGAGCTGCTCGGCGGGGCGGTCGCCGCCGCGGCCATCGCCTGCGCGGTGCGCTGGTGGGCCGAGCCGCGGCTGTGGCTGCTCGTCCTCGCCGGGGTTCTCGCGGGGCTCGGGCCGCTGGTCAAGCAGTCGGCCTTCGACGGCTGCGTGGTGGCCTTCGTGCTGGTCCTCGCCGTGGCCCGCCGCGAGCGGGCTCCGCTCAGGGGCCTCGGGCAGGTGGCCGTGCTCGTGGGGGCGATCGCCGCGCCGTGGGCGGGGGCCGCGGCCTGGGCCGCCACGGCCTCGCCCGGGATCGACGGCTGGTGGTACGCCATCTACGGCTACCGCGCGGGCACGGAGTCGGTGCTCTCCGGCGACCTCGCCATGCGGGTCGAGCTGTTCGGCAACTCGATCCCCTGGATGCTCGTCGACGCCGGCCTGATGCTCATCCTCGCCGGCCTCGGGCTGTGGGCCCTCGCCCGCCGGGGCGGCCTCGCGGTGCCGCTGGTCTGGCTGGGGGCCTGCGCCCTCGGCTTTGCCGCGGGCGGGCTCTACCACCCGCACTACTGGGTGCAGATGCTGCCGCCCCTGGCGCTCCTCGCCGCCGCCGGCGCGGACCACCTGTGGTCGGCGCGCGGCGCGCGCACCGCGCTCGCCGCCGCCGGGGCCGCGGCGTTGATCCCCGTCGCGCTGGCCCTGCCCGTCTACCTCGCCGCGACGCCCGAGCTCGCGTCGGAGCGGTCGACGAACGACCCGCGCGTCATCTCCGCCATCCCCGTGGGCCGTGCCGTCGCCGCGGCGACCGGCCCCGACGACCCCGTGCAGGTCCTGTGGGCCAACGCCGCCGTCTACTGGCACGCCGACCGCATCCCGGCCACGCGCTATCTCTGGTACCGCAACATCGAGTTCATCCCCGGGGCCCGCGAGGACGTCGCCCGCGACTTCGAGTCGGACAGCCCGCCCGCCGCCGCGATCGGCTACCAGCCGGTGCGCGCCCTCGACACCGATGGCCGCGTCAAGGCCGCCCTCGACCTGCGCTACGAGCGCACGGAGGTCGACGGCGTGCCGGTCTGGCTGCTGCGCGCGCCCTAGTCAGTGCGCGAGGAACGGGCGGATGATGCGCATCCGCCGGGCGGTCTGGCCGCCCCGGTCCTCGACCCGGTCGGACGAGCCCATGATGCCCACGATCGCGCGGCTCGCGACCCAGCGCAGGGGCTCCGGCTCCCAGGGGCGCAGCGGGTGGCCGACCCACGGCATCGCGGTCAGGTCCGTGTCGCGGCGCAGGATCAGGTCGGCGAGGGTGCGCCCCGACAGGCTCGCCGCGGCGACCCCGTGGCCCGAGTAGCCGCCGGCGAAGGCGAGGCCCGTGGTCGGGTCGTGCTGCACCGTCATGCACCAGTCGCGCGGCACGCCGAGCGCGCCGCCCCAGTGGTGGGTGATGCGCGCGCCCCGCACCGCGGGGAACGTGTCGTAGAGGGTGCGCGTGAGCCGCTCGCGCACGCCGTCGTGGCGCTCGTAGCGCGGGTCGACGGGGGAGCCGAGCCCGTACGGGGCGCCGCGCCCGCCGATCGCGATGCGGTCGTCGGTCGTGCGCTGCGCGTAGAAGAACAGGTGGTGGCCGTCGGAGATGGTCTCGCGGCCCTCCCAGCCGAGCGCCTGCCAGACCGTGCTCGGCAGGGGCTCGGTGGCGATCATCAGCGAGTAGAGCGGCAGGTAGGTGCGGTGCTGCCCGGGCAGCTGCACCGTGAACGCCTCGGTGGCGCGCACCACGTGCGCGGCGCGGATCGTGCCGTGGTCGGTGACGACGCGGCCCGGCTCGATGAAGCGCGCCGCGGTCTGCTCGTGGATCACGCCGCCCTTGCGCTCGACGGCGTCGGCGAGGCCGCGGGCCAGGCGCGCCGGGTTCACGCGCGCGCCGTGCGGGGAGTAGGAGGCGCAGACCACGTCGCTGGCGGTCACGCGGCTCTCCGTCTCGTAGGGCGAGAGGATGCGGGAGTCCTCCTCGCCCCAGCCCCACTGGCGGTCGTGCTCCACGTGGGCGCGAATCCGCTCGGCCTGGGCCTCGGAGCGGGCGATCGAGAGGATGCCGCCCTTCGCGAAGCCGCAGTCGATGCCCTCGGCCGCGGCGCGCTCGCCGATCCAGTCGACGGCCTCCCAGGTGGCGCGCTCGGCGCGGCGCACGGCGTCCTCGCCGGAGCGCTCGGCCCAGGTCTCGTGCACGCCGGCGATGCCGGCGGAGATCCAGCCGCCGTTGCGACCCGAGGCCCCGAAGCCGCAGATCTCGCGCTCGACGAGCCGCACGCGCAACGACGGGTCGAGGTCGAGCAGGCAGTAGGCGGTCCACAGGCCCGTGAAGCCGCCGCCGACGATCGCCACGTCGCAGTCCGCGTCGCCGGCCAGGGCCGGGCGCGGCTCGATCCGGCCGGGCAGGCCGTCGAGCCAGAGCGAGCGCTCGCGGACCAGCGTCTCGTCGAAGCTCACGGCGCGGGCACCCCCGCGACGTTGGCGGCGGCGCGCTCGACCGCGGCGCGCTCGTGGTCGTGCAGGTGCTGGTTGGGGCCGTAGGTGAGCACCCCGTCGGGGACCGTGCTGCGTATGCCGCTCAGCTCCTCGACGATGCGCAGGCCGCAGTAGGGCGTGTACATGTCGGAGTAGCCGCCCTCGTGGATCATCACGAGCCGGCCGCCGCAGAGGCGGTCGGCGGCGTCCATCAGGATGCGCGTGAAGTCGCGGTAGTCCTCGGCCACGAGCGACTGGCGGGCGTTGATGTCGTACATGTTGGCGTCGAGGCCGCTGGCCACCAGGATCAGGTCGGGCCGGAAGCGGTCGAGCGCGGGCACGACGACCTCGGTCAGGGCCAGCTCGTAGGGGCGCCGGCCGGCGCCGGCCGGGAGCGGCACGTTGAGGGTGGCGCCGACGCCCGCCCCCGCGCCCGTGTCCCCGACGAGCCCGCTGTTCGGCGGGTAGTTGTTGTCCTGGTGGAGCGAGATCGCGAGCACGCTCGGGTCCTCGTAGAAGAGGTGCTCGGTGCCGTTGCCGTGGTGGACGTCCCAGTCGACGATCGCCACCCGGGCGAGCCCGAGGTCGAGCTGCGCGTGGCGGGCGGCCAGCGCCGTGTTGCCGAAGATGCAGTAGCCGCGGCCGAGGTCGCGCTCGGCGTGGTGGCCCGGCGGGCGCACCAGCGCGTAGGCGTTGTCGCAGTCGCCCTCGACCACGGCGCGCACGGCGTTCATGGCGCCGCCGGCCGCGAGCAGGGCGATCTCGTAGCCGCCCGGCCCGAACGGGGTCTCCTCGCCGGCGTCGCCGCCGGTCGTGTCGGAGAGCTCTTTGATGCGGTCGATGTAGGCCGGGTCGTGCAGGCGCTCGATCTCCGCGCGGGTGGCCATCCGCGGCGGGATCGTGACGAGCTGCGGCGTGATGCCGGCGGCGTCGAGCAGGTTCTTGAAGCGGCGCTTGCCCTCCGGGGTCTCCGGGCTCGGCATCGGCTGGAACAGCGCCTCGGCCGGCAGCCAGTCGTGGTAGCCGCGGCTGTCGAACCAGACGTACCGCTCATCCCAGACGAACCCCGTGCGCGTCATCTCCCCGGCCTCCTCGTCGATCCGTGGGGCAGCGTAGCCGCCCCGCGGGCTCAGCGCCCGTTGGCGGAGAAGTGCTGGTAGTCCTTCGGGTCGGACCAGGTGCCGCCCCAGCCCCAGCCCTCGTCCGCGAAGGCCCGCACCACGGCGTCGCCCGGCATGATCACCATCGGGCTGAGCCGCTTCGAGCGCTTGATGAAGCGCCACGAGGCGTCGTGGTAGACCTGCCCGCCTGAGACGTACGGGTTCTGGATCGGGTTGATGTCGATCGCGCGGCCGTAGGCGTGGTTCGACCAGTTGCCCGAGCCCGTCGCGCGGCGGCAGTTGAAGGCGGAGGTGTTGTTGTCCTCGATCGACTCCCAGTCGTCGCCGTCGTAGGCGTCGATCAGCCGCATCCTCGCGATCGGGTAGCCGGCGTCCCAGAGCCGCTGCAGGACGCGCTTGACCGCGGGGGCCGCGTCGCGGTGCACGACCAGCTGCCCCTCGGCGGTGCCGCCGTCGGGGGTCAGGTGGGTGGTCGTGATCAGGCGCAGGTCCTTGAGGGCGACGGGGCAGCCGGGCTTCCACGAGACCCCGGTCATCTCGGCGCGCACGTCCTTGGGGATCGGCGTGACCCGCGTGCCCGGGCCCTGGGCGAGCGCGGCCGCGGGGGCGAGCAGCAAGAGGGCGAGCGCGATGAGGGGCGCGATCCGGCGCATGGGCAGGGGTTCGCGGGGCACGCGCCCCATCCTGCCACCGGTCAGCGCAGGGTGGCGATCGCCTCGATGGCGCTCGGGTTCTCGAGCGTCGAGAGGTCGCCCGGGTCCTCGCCGAGGAGCGCCGCGCGGACGGCGCGGCGCATGACCTTCTGGCTGCGCGTCTTGGGCAGCTCGGGGGCGGCGAGGATGCGCTCGGGCCGGAAGGCCGGGCCGAGGTCGGCCTCGAGGAGGCCGCGCAGGCGGGCCTCCGCCTCCTCGTCGAGGACGGCGCCCGGGGCGAGCACGACGAGGCAGTGCACGGCCTCGCCCTTGACGGGGTGGGGCAGGCCGACGGCGCAGGCCTCGGTGACGGCGGGGTCGGCGACGAGCGCCGACTCGAACTCGGTCGGGCCGACGCGCTTGCCGGCCACGTTGAGGGTGTCGTCGGAGCGCCCGTGCAGGAACCACGAGCCCTCGGCGGTGCGGGTCGCCCAGTCGCCGTGGGTCCAGATCCCCGGGTAGCGCGACCAGTAGGCCTCGAGGTAGCGGTCGGGGGCGTTCCAGAGCCCGCGGGTCATGCTCGGGAAGGGCGCGCGGATCACGAGCTCGCCGACGGCGTCCGTGAGCGACGCCCCGTCGGCGTCGAGGACGTCGACGGCCATGCCGGGCACGGGCCGCCCGAGCGAGCAGGCCTCGAGCGGCATGGTGACGTCGCAGCCGAGGATGACGGCGCCGATCTCGGTGCCGCCGGAGATGTTGATGATCGGCTTCGTCCCGCCGCCGACCACCGCGAACAGCCACGTGTAGGGCTCGGGGTTCCAGGGCTCGCCGGTCGAGCCGAAGGACCGCAGGGCCGACAGGTCGGCGGCGCGGGGCAGCTCGTCGCCGTGGGCGGCCAGCGCCCGCACCAGCGTCGGGGAGACGCCGAGGAAGGTCAGGCGGTGGCGCTCGGCGAGCCGCCACAGCCGGTCGGGGCCGGGCCAGTCGGGGGCGCCGTCGAAGCAGACCATCGTCCGGCCCGCGGCGTGCACGCCGATCGTGATCCAGGGGCCCATGATCCAGCCCATGTCGGTGAACCACATCGCCCGGTCGCCCGCGCGCAGGTCGCAGGCCAGCCGCGCCTCGAGGGCGAGCTTTGCGAGCAGCCCGCCGTGGACGTGGACGGCGCCCTTGGGCTGGCCGGTCGTGCCCGACGTGTAGCAGACGAGGACGGGCGTCTCGGCCTCGACCCAGAGGACGGGGCAGGCGGCCGGGTCCTCGCGGTCGACGAGAGCGCGGTAGTCGTGGTGGCCGTGCCCCTCGCCGCCGACCACGATCACGTGCGCCACGGGGGCCTGGGCGACGGCGGCCTCCACGGTCTCGCGGACGGGCACGGGGCGGCCGCGGCGGACCGTGTGGTCCTGGGCGATCACCGCGCTGACGGCGCAGTCGGCGAGGCGGGTGGCGATCGCCGAGGCCGAGAAGCCCGAGAAGATCGGCACGCCGATCGCCCCGGTCAGGGCGCAGGCGTAGAGGGCGGCGACCGCCTCGAGGCCCATCGGCAGGACGAGGGCGACGCGGTCGCCCGGCTCGACGCCGAGCCGGCGCAGGGCCGCGCCGAGCCGGCGCGTCTCGTCCCACAGCGCCGCGTACGTGTGCTCCTCGACCGCGCCGTCCTCGTGCTCGACGACGAGCGCGATGCGGTCCGCCGCCTCGCCCTCGGCGTGGCGGCCGACGCACGACCAGGCGAGGTTGAGCCGGCCGCCGTCGAACCAGCGCGCCCAGGCGATGCCGGCCGATTCGTCGAGGACGCGGTCCCAGTCGCGCTCCCAGCCGAGGTCGAGCCAGCGCACGGTGGCGTCCCAGAAGGCGGCCGGATCGGCCACCGACTGCTCGAGCAGCTCCGCGTACGAGGCGAGCCCGAGATGGCGGGCCAGCGCCGTCGACTGGGCGGCGTCGACGACGTCCGCGGGGGGCTGCCAGAGGTAGGCGGGCACGCGGGGATCGTAGGCGCTGGCGGGTACAATGGTCCCATGAGCGACGGTATCGAGAAGGTGGTCGTGCGGCGCTCCCTGCACGAGCCGGATCGATCGGATGCCGAGTACTGGGCGGCGCGAACCATGGAGGAGCGGATCTCCCACGTGACCGACCTGCGAAGCGAGGCATATGGCTATGACGATGCGACTGAGTCCCGACTTCAGCGCGTTTGTCGCCGCGTGCGCTGAGCACGACGTCCGCTACCTGATCGTCGGCGGATACGCGCTCGCGGCGCACGGGTTTCCGAGGAACACGAAGGACCTGGACGTCTGGGTGGAGGCCGATGCCGCCAACGCCGAGCGCCTGCTCGAGGCCCTCGCCGCGTTCGGGTTCGCCTCGCTCGATCTGGAGGTGGCGGATTTCGCTGAACCCGGCCACGTGATCCAGCTCGGGTACCCGCCGCTGCGGATCGACCTCCTGACGTCGATCGACGGTGTGGAGTTCCCATCGGCGTTCGCGCGCAGCGCAGTGGTCTCCGTCGCGGGATGCGACGTCCGGGTCATCGGCGTCGAGGACCTCGTCGCGAACAAGCGGGCGAGCGGGCGCCTCCAGGACCTCGCTGACGTCGAGCGCCTGCTCGGCGGCGAGGCCTAGCCCCGCAGCGCGTCCGCGAGGCCCTCGGTCTCGCGGCGGATGCCCCCGCAGACGATCCCGCACAGGTCGAGCACGGTCTCGTCGGTGATCGCGTAGGGGGTGCGGACGCCGTCGCGGCGGCGGCCGACGATGCCGGCGCGCTGGAGGATCGCGACGTGCTTGGAGACGTTCTGCTGGGTGGTGCCGAGGGCGTCGGCGAGCTCGCCGACCGTCATCTCGCCGTCGCGCAGCCGGTCGAGGATGCGGATC
>CAIQOY010000343.1 GCA_903873565.1 uncultured Actinomycetes bacterium | reverse complement strand
GCGCCTACCAGGTGCTCGAGGCGGCCGACGCCGAGCGGCGCACCCTCGGCGACGACTACCTCTCCACCGAGCACGTGCTGCTGGCCATGAGCGAGAGCACCGACGCCGTCGGCGATCTCCTGCGCGGCGTGGGCGTCACCCACGAGGCCGTGCTCGAGGCGCTCGCCTCGGTGCGCGGCAGTCACCGCATCACGAGCGACAACCCCGAGGAGCAGTACCAGGCGCTCGAGAAGTACGGCCGCGACCTCACCGAGGAGGCCCGCAAGGGCAAGCTCGACCCGGTCATCGGGCGCGACGAGGAGATCCGGCGCGTCGTGCAGGTCCTCAGCCGGCGTACGAAGAACAACCCCGTGCTGATCGGGGAGCCCGGGGTGGGCAAGACTGCCATCGCCGAGGGACTGGCCCGGCGCATCGTCGAGGGGGACGTCCCCGAGAGCCTGCGCAACAAGCGGCTCATCTCGCTCGACATCGGCGCGATGATCGCCGGAGCCAAGTACCGGGGCGAGTTCGAGGACCGCCTCAAGGCCGTGCTCAAGGAGATCGTCGACTCCGACGGCGAGGTCGTCACCTTCGTCGACGAGCTCCACACCATCGTCGGAGCCGGCGGCGCCGAGGGCGCGGTCGACGCCGGCAACATGATCAAGCCGATGTTGGCCCGCGGCGAGCTGCGCATGGTCGGCGCCACCACCCTCGACGAGTTCCGCAAGCACATCGAGAAGGACCCCGCGCTCGAGCGGCGCTTCCAGCAGGTGTTCGTGGGCGAGCCGTCGGTCGACGACACGATCGCGATCCTGCGCGGCCTGAAGGAGCGCTACGAGGTCCACCACGGCGTGCGCATCCAGGACGCTGCCCTGGTCGGTGCCGCCGTGCTGTCGGACCGGTACATCACCGGTCGTCAGCTCCCCGACAAGGCCATCGACCTCGTCGACGAGGCCGCCTCCCGCCTGCGGATCGAGATCGACTCGATGCCGTTCGAGATCGACGTCGTCGAGCGCCGCATCCGCCAGCTCGAGATCGAGAAGGCGGCCCTGGCCAAGGAGACCGACGACGCATCGAAGCAGCGCCTCGCCGCGCTCGACCACGAGCTCGCCGAGCTCGCCGAGGAGCGCGACGCCATGGTCGCCCACTGGCAGAACGAGAAGGACGCGATCGCCGAGATCCGTGGGCTCAAGGAGCAGCTGGAGTCGGCCCGGACCGAGGCCGAGCGGGCCGAGCGCGACGGTGACCTCGAGCAGGCCGCCCAGCTGCGCTACGGCACGATGCGCGACCTGGAGCACGAGATCGAGTCCCGGACCCACCGCCTCGACGAGCTGCAGGCCGACGTGCAGATGCTCAAGGAGGAGGTCGACGAGGAGGACGTCGCCGAGATCGTGGCCAAGTGGACGGGCATCCCCGTGCACCGCCTGATGGAGGGCGAGATGGCCAAGCTGGTCCGCATGGAGGACGCCCTCCACGAGCGCGTGATCGGGCAGGAGGAGGCCGTGGAGGCGGTGGCCAACGCCATCCGCCGGTCGCGTGCCGGTCTGTCCGACCCG
>CAIQOY010000342.1 GCA_903873565.1 uncultured Actinomycetes bacterium | reverse complement strand
GCCTTCATGCGCGAGCGCGGGGTCGACACCTCGAAGGACAGGACGTGGGCGCAGCTCGTCGACCACCTGCTGTCGCACTTCGTCGAGCCGGAGCTGGTCGCGCCCGCGTTCCTCGTCGACTACCCCGTCGAGCTGTCGCCCCTGGCGCGCCGCAAGCCGGGCGCCGACGGCGTCGTCGAGCGCTTCGAGGCGTTCTGCGGCGGGATGGAGATCGCCAACGGCTTCTCCGAGCTGAACGACCCCGACGACCAGCGCGCCCGCTTCGAGGAGCAGGCGGCGATGGGCCGCGCCGGCGACGAGGAGGCGCACCCCGTCGACGACGACTACGTGACGGCGCTCGAGTACGGGCTGCCGCCGACCGGCGGCGTCGGGCTCGGCATCGACCGCCTGGCGATGCTGCTGACGGGGCAGGACACGATCCGCGAGGTCGTCCTGTTCCCCGCGATGCGGAACTGACCATCCACCCTGCGGGACGGCCCCGGGCCCCGGCGCACGGGACCGCGGGACGGCGCGGATCCCTCTGGTAGTGTGGAAGTCCAGCCCGGGCGGCGGTGGAATCCGACGGCCGGGGCTCTGCGAAGAGGCAGGGCAGGAGGCCCACCGCACCATGTTCGAGCGATTCACCGAGCGAGCCCGACAGGTCGTCGTCCTGGCCCAGGACGAGGCCCGCGCCCTCAAGCACAACTACATCGGCACCGAGCACATCCTGCTCGGCCTGCTGCGCGAGGAGGAGGGCCTGGCGGCCCGCGTCCTCGACTCGCTCGACATCACGGTGGAGGACGTGCGCGCCAACGTCGCGCGCATCGTCGGCCAGGGCGAGGAGGTCACGACCGGCCAGATCCCGTTCACGCCGCGCGCCAAGAAGGTGCTCGAGCTGGCGCTGCGCGAGGCGCTGTCGCTCGGCCACAACTACATCGGCACGGAGCACATCCTGCTCGGGCTGGTGCGCGAGAACGAGGGCGTCGCCGCCCGCATCCTGCTCGACTTCGACGCGGACGCCGAGAAGATCCGCAACGAGATCATCCGCATGCTGTCCGGCCCGGGCCGGCGCTCCCAGTCGGGCGGCGCCCCCGCCGCCGGCGCGGGCGCGGGCACGGCCGAGGGCAAGAAGTCGTCGAAGCTGCTCGACCAGTTCGGGCGCAACCTGACGAAGCTGGCCAGCGAGGGCAAGCTCGACCCCGTCGTCGGCCGCCAGACCGAGATCGAGCGGATGATGCAGATCCTCGTCCGCCGGATGAAGAACAACCCGGTCCTGATCGGCGAGCCGGGCGTCGGCAAGACGGCCGTCGTCGAGGGCCTCGCCCAGCGCATCTCCTCGGGCCAGGTGCCCGAGCTGCTCAAGAACAAGCAGATCTACACGCTCGACCTTGCCGCGCTCGTGGCCGGCTCGAAGTACCGCGGCGAGTTCGAGGAGCGCCTCAAGAAGGTCATGAAGGAGATCTCGCAGCGCGGCGACATCATCCTGTTCATCGACGAGATCCACAACCTCGTCGGCGCCGGCGCCGCGGAGGGCGCGATCGACGCGGCCTCCATCCTCAAGCCGGCGCTGGCCCGCGGCGAGCTCCAGACCGTCGGCGCGACCACGCTCGACGAGTACCGCAAGTACCTCGAGCGCGACTCGGCCCTCGAGCGCCGCTTCCAGCAGGTGCGCGTCGAGGAGCCGACGGTGGAGGACACCGTGCAGATCCTGCGCGGCCTGCGCGACCGCTACGAGGCGCACCACCGCATCCGCATCACCGACGAGGCCCTGGAGGCCGCGGCCGAGCTTTCGAGCCGCTACATCCAGGACCGCCACCTCCCGGACAAGGCGATCGACCTGATCGACGAGGCCGCCTCGCGCATGCGCATCAAGACGATGGCCGCCCCGCCCGCCCAGCGCGAGCTGGAGGAGGAGATCGAGCGCGTCCGCAAGGAGAAGGAGGCGGCGATCGAGAACCAGGACTTCGAGGCCGCCGCCAACCTGCGCGACCAGGAGCGCAAGCTCACGAACGAGAAGCGCGAGGCCGAGGAGAGCTGGATCCAGGGCGAGGGCTCCGAGGAGCAGCCGTCGATCGGCGAGGAGGAGATCGCCGACATCGTCTCGATGTGGACCGGCATCCCCGTCTTCAAGCTGACCGAGGCCGAGTCGCAGAAGCTGATCCGCATGGAGGAGGAGCTCCACAAGCGGGTGATCGGCCAGGACGTCGCGATCGCCGCGGTCAGCCGCGCGATCCGCCGCGCCCGCGCCGGCATCAAGGACCCCAAGCGCCCGTCGGGCTCGTTCATCTTCCTGGGGCCGTCCGGCGTCGGCAAGACCGAGCTCGCCCGCACCCTCGCCGAGTTCCTGTTCGGCGACGAGGGGGCGATGATCCAGGTCGACATGTCCGAGTACATGGAGAAGCACTCCGTGTCGCGGCTCGTGGGCTCGCCGCCGGGCTACATCGGCTACGACGAGGGCGGCCAGCTGACCGAGGCCGTGCGCCGCAAGCCGTACTCGGTGGTCCTCCTCGACGAGATCGAGAAGGCCCACCCCGACGTCTTCAACATCCTCCTGCAGGTGCTGGAGGAGGGCAAGCTGACGGACTCGCAGGGCCGCAAGGTCGACTTCCGCAACACGATCGTGATCATGACCTCGAACATCGGGGCCGCCACGATCGCCAAGAACCAGTCGTTCGGCTTCTCGCAGGCCGAGGACGAGAGCGGGCAGTCCTACGAGGACATGAAGGGCAAGATCATGGGCGAGCTGAAGCGGGTCTTCCGGCCCGAGCTGCTCAACCGCATCGACGAGGTCATCGTCTTCCACAAGCTGTCGCGCGAGCAGATCCTGTCGATCGTCGACTTCATGCTGCAGCGCCTGCGCGAGCAGCTCGACCAGCACGAGGTCGCGATCGAGCTGACCGAGTCCGCCAAGGAGCTCCTGGTGCAGGAGGGCTACGACCCGGCGATGGGCGCGCGGCCGCTGCGCCGCGCGATCCAGCGGATCCTCGAGGACCCGCTCGCCGACTTCGTGCTCGCGCAGCAGCTCCAGCCCGGCTCGACGATCCTCGTCGACCGCAAGGAGGGCGAGGAGGAGGTCTCCATGGAGATCGTGCCTCCGACGCCCGACGCGCCCCCGGCGGACCTCGCCGGCGCGGTCGACTAGGCGGCGCGGCGGCAGGCGCGGCAGACGCCGCGCAGCGCCACGTCGTGCCCGGTCACCTCGAAGTCGACGCGGTCGCCGACGGCGTGGATGGCG
>CAIQOY010000341.1 GCA_903873565.1 uncultured Actinomycetes bacterium | reverse complement strand
TGGTCGGAATCCGCATTCCCTTTCCGGCGCGTCCGTACTAGGATCGCGCACCAAGGCCCCGGGTGCCCGGGGTGGGAGAGGAGATCACACGATGGGCCAGACCATCACCGTGACCGTCAACGGCACGGCCCACACCGCGGAGGTGGATCCGCGAACCCTCCTCGTGCACTTCCTGCGCGAGGAGCTGACCCTGACGGGGACGCACATCGGCTGCGACACGTCGACCTGCGGCTGCTGCACGGTGCACCTGGACGGCGAGCCCGTCCTCAGCTGCTCCGTCCTCGCGGTCCAGGCCGACGGCTGCGCGGTGCGCACCGTCGAGGGCCTCGCGGAGGGCGGCGAGCTGCACCCGATCCAGCAGGCCTTCCACGAGAACCACGGCCTGCAGTGCGGCTACTGCACGCCGGGGATGATGATGACCGGGCTCGGCGTGATCGAGCAGAACCCGAACGCCACGGACGACGAGATCCGCGAGGCGCTCGAGGGCAACCTCTGCCGCTGCACCGGCTACCAGAACATCGTCGCGGCCGTGCGCAGCGCCGCCGACCAGATGGCGAGGAGCTGACCATGGCGACTGTCGAGAGGAAGACCGGCGGCGGGATCGGCGAGGCCGTCCTGCGCAAGGAGGACCGCAAGTTCGTGACGGGCGAGGGCCGCTACGTCGACGACCTGCGCCTGCCCGGCATGCTGCACGCGGTGTTCGTGCGCTCGCCGTTCGGGCACGCCAAGGTGAAGGGCATCGACATCGCGGCGGCGGAGGCCCTGCCGGGCGTCCACCGCGTGCTGACCCACGCCACCCTGCCGGCGGAGACGGGCGTCCTCTGCGCCTCCAACCCGCCCGGCTCGGACGTGCGCCAGCCCGAGCAGCCCCTGCTCGCGCGGGACGAGGTCCGCTACGTCGGCGAGCCCGTCGCGATCGTGATCGCGGACGACCGCTACATCGCGCGCGACGGCGCCGACCTCGTCCTCGTCGACTACGACCCCCTCCCGGTCGTCTGCGACGCCGAGGCCGCGCTCGCGGACGGCGCCCCGCTCGTGCACTCCGGGTACCCGGACAACGCGGCCGCGACCCTGGTCCACGAGACCGAGGGCTTCGCGGAGGCGATGCAGGGCGCGGCGCGCACCGTCGAGCTGCGCGTCGTCAACCAGCGCGTCACCCCGATGCCGATGGAGACCCGCGGCTGCATCGGCGACTGGCAGCAGGCGACGGGCGAGGTGACGCTCTACACCTCGACGCAGGTCGCGCACTTCGTGCGCACCTTCATCAGCTTCGTCTGCGGCACGTCCGAGGCGAAGGTGCGCGTGGTCACGCCCGACGTGGGCGGCGGCTTCGGCGCCAAGCTCAACACGTACCGCGAGGAGTTCGCGGTCTGCTCGGCCTCGCGCGTCATGGGCGTGCCGGTCAAGTGGATCGAGGACCGCTCGGAGAACGCCGTGGCCACGATCCACGGCCGCGACCAGGTCCAGTACTACACGGCCGGCGTCGACGAGAGCGGCCGGATCGTCGCCCTCAAGTTCGACGCGATCCAGAACAACGGCGCGTACCACCAGCTCCTGACCCCGACCATCTCGCACCTCACGGTGTTCATGGTCCCGGGCTGCTACGACATCCAGAACATCTCGATCCGGATGCGGCAGGCGTTCACGAACACGACGCCGACCGACGCCTACCGCGGCGCCGGCCGCCCGGAGGCCACGCACGGGATCGAGCGCCTGATGGACGCCATCGCCGACGACCTCGGCCTGGACGCGGCGGAGGTGCGCCGGGTCAACTTCATCCAGCCGGAGCAGTTCCCGTACAGCTCGAGCACCGGCCTCGTGTACGACTCGGGCGACTACGACACGACGCTCGACGAGGCGCTGCGCCTCGCCGACTACGCGGGCTTCGCCGCCCGCCGCGCCGCGTCGGAGGCCAACGGGAAGCACCGCGGCATCGGACTCTCGACGTACGTCGAGGTCTGCGGCCTCGCGCCGTCCGCGGTGACCGCCGCGATCGGCGTCGGCGCGCCGGGCTGGGAGCACTCCACGGTGCGCCTGCACCCGACGGGCAAGGCCACGGTCATCACCGGCACCTCGCCGCACGGCCAGGGCCACGCGACCTCGTGGTCGCAGATCGTGCAGACCGAGCTCGGCATCCCGTTCGAGGACGTCGAGGTCATCCACGGCGACACGGCGTTCCAGCCGTACGGGCTCGGCACCTACGGCTCGCGCTCCCTGGCCGTCGGCGGCGTCGCCCTCCACCGCTCGCTCGGCAAGGTGCGCGAGAAGGCCCGCGAGATCGCGGCCAACCTGCTCGAGTGCTCGGTCGACGACCTCGAGTGGACGGGCACGTCGTGGCAGGTCAAGGGCTCGCCCGACCGCGCGAAGACCATCCAGGAGCTGGCCGGCGCCGCCTGGGCCGCGAGCTCGATGCCGGAGGGCGTCGAGCCGGTGCTCGAGGCGACGACGTTCCACGACCCGCCGAACTTCACGTTCCCGTTCGGCACGCACGTCTGCGAGGTCGAGATCGACCCCGAGACGGGCCGCGTGGAGGTCGTCAACTACACCGCGGTCGACGACTGCGGCAACGTGATCAACCCGATGATCGTGGACGGCCAGGTCCACGGCGGGATCATCCAGGGCCTCGGCCAGGCGCTCTACGAGGAGACCGTGTACGGGGAGGACGGGCAGATGCTGACCCCGACCCTCGTCGAGTACCTCGTGCCGAGCGCCGCGGACGTCCCGCCGATGACCCTGGCCCGCACGACCACGCCGTCCCCCTCGAACCCGATGGGGGTCAAGGGCATCGGCGAGGCCGGCACCATCGCCGCCTCGGCGGCGATCGTCAACGCCGCCGTCGACGCCCTCTCGGGCCTCGGCGTCCGGCACCTCGAGATGCCGCTGCAGCCGGCGCGCGTCTGGAACGTGATTCAGGAGGCGAAGTCGTGATCCCCTCGACCCTCGAGTACACGAAGGCCACGTCCATCGACGAGGCGATCGCGGCCGTCCAGGCGGGCGCCCGCCCGCTGGCGGGCGGCCAGTCGCTCCTGCCGATGATGCGCCTGCGCCTCGCGGCGCCCGGCGCCGTCGTCGACCTGGGCGGCGTCGCCGAGCTGGTCGGCGTCTGCGAGGACGGCGACGAGATCGCCGTCGGGGCGATGACCACGCACCGCGCGGTCGCCGCCGACCCCCTGATCGGGGAGCACTGCCGGGTCGTGGCCCAGGCCGCGAGCGGCGTGGGCAGCCTGGTGATCCGGGGCCGCGGCACGATCGGCGGCTCGCTCGCCCACGCCGACCCGCACGGCGACCTGCCCGCGGCGATCCTCGCCGTCGGCGGCTCCGTGATCGCGCGGGGCCCGGGCGGGGAGCGCCGGATCGAGATCGGCGACCTGATCACGAGCTACCTGACGACGTCCCTCGCGGACGACGAGATCATCACGCAGGTCCGCCTGCCGAAGGGCAACGCGCAGTCCGCCTACGCGAAGTTCCACCGCCGCGCGATCGACTGGTCGATCGTGGGCGTGGGCGTCGCGATCGGCCCGGACGGCGTGCGCGCCGCGGCGACGGGCGTCGGCGACAAGCCGGCGCGCGTGACGGGCTTCGAGGCCGCCCTCAACGGCGGCGCGTCGCTCGACGAGGCCGCCGCGGCGGCCGGCGACGGGCTCGACCCCTCGTCGGACCTCGACGGCTCGGCCGAGTACAAGCGCCACCTCGTGGGCGTGCTCGCGAAGCGCGCCTACCTCGAGGCCCAGGGCTAGATCGCAGGCGGTCGGCGGGCGGGGCACTCCGCCCGCCGACCGCCCTACGATCCCCGAGACCGTCCCCGACCCCGGAGGCCCCCATGCTCGAAGGCAAGCTCGCCCTGATCGCCGGCGTGGCGAACCGGCGCTCGATCGCGTGGGGCATCGCGGAGGAGCTGCACCGCCACGGCGCCGTGCTGGCCTTCACCTACCAGGGCGAGCGCGTCGAGAAGAACGTGCGCGAGCTCGCGGCGTCCGTGGGGTCGGAGATCTGCGTCGAGATGGACGCGCGCGACGACGCCTCGATCAAGGCCGCGTTCGACGCGGCCGTGGGCGCGCTGGGCGGCCTCGACCTGCTCGTGCACTCGATCGCCTTCGCGCAGGCCCACGACCTGCAGCAGCGCTTCATCGAGACCAAGCGCGAGGACTTCTGGCTGGCCCTCGACGTGTCCGCCTACTCGCTGGTGGCCATGGCCCGCGAGGCCGAGCCGCACATGGAGGCCCGCGGCGGCGGCTCGATCGTGACCATGACCTACCTGGGCGGCGAGCGCGCGGTGCCGGGCTACAACGTGATGGGCGTGGCCAAGTCGGCGCTCGACTCGTCGATGCGCTACCTGGCCGCCGACCTCGGCCCCAAGAACATCCGCGTCAACGCCGTCTCGGCCGGGCCGGTGCGCACCCTCGCCGGCCGCTCGATCCCGGGCTTCACGGTGATGGAGGAGCTGGTCGCGGAGCGCTCGCCCCTCAAGCGCAACGTCGACCAGGGCGACGTCGGCAAGGCCGCCGCCTACCTGCTCGCCGCCGAGAACGTGACGGGCACGGTCGCCTACGTGGACTCGGGCTACCACGCGATGGGCCTGTAGGGCCCGTCGGCCTCAGAACAGCGTCGGGTCGGCCTCGGTGCCCGCGTAGAGCGCGGCCACGTCGAGGACCACGCACTCCACCTCGCGCCGCTCGGCCAGCGCGCGGGCCTGCGGCGCGAAGTCGGGGGCGACGACGAGGGCGCGGGCGCCCGCGTAGGAGGCGTCCCGCTCGACGTGCTCGCGG
>CAIQOY010000340.1 GCA_903873565.1 uncultured Actinomycetes bacterium | reverse complement strand
CTCGAGCAGCTCGCGGGTGCGGCGCACCCCGATCCCCGGGTGCGCGGCGATCGCCTGCGCGATCCGCAGCGCCTCGGCGCGGACCGCCCCGCTCGGCACCGCGCGCTCGGCGAGCCCGATCGCGACGGCCTCGCGGCCGTCCACGGCCTCGCCGGCGTACAGCAGGAGCCGCGCCCGGCCCAGGCCGACCAGCTGCGGCAGGATCCAGGTCAGGCCGCCGGTCGGGCTGAGGCCGATGTCGAGGTCGCCGACCCGCAGCTGCGCGTCCTCGGCCACGACGCGCAGGTCGCACTGGCACATCAGCTCGAAGCCGCCGGCGACGGCCGCGCCCTGCACGGCCGCCACGACGGGGCGGCCGAGCCCGCGGAGCGCGGTCCCGATCGCGGTGTAGCGCTCGAGGAAGGCGGCGAAGCCGGCGTCGTCGAGCCCGCCGAGCTCGCGGAGGTCGGCGCCGGCGCAGAAGACGGGGTCGGCGCCGGCCAGGACCACCGCGCGGACGCCGTCGTCCCCGGCGATCCGGCCGAGCTCGGCCACGAGCGCGTCGATCAGCGCCGAGGAGAGGGCGTTGCGCGCCTCGGGGCGGTCGAGCTCGAGCAGGGCGACGGCGCCGTGGTCCTTGCGGTGCAGGGTCATTCGGGGACCTCCCCGGCGTAGATGCGGTAGAGGCGCTTCGACTTGCGCTCCGCCCGCGGGAGGGACTCGGCGGGGACGATCTCGACCGCCGGCGTGAAGTTGAGCCGCGCCTGGATCGCGCGGGCCACCCGATCGGCGAGGTCGTCGCCCGGGTCGTCGCCGCGCTCGACGAGGATGCGCGGGGCGTAGTCGATCGGCGGCGCGCCCTCCAGCAGGATCCGGAACTCCCCGGTCAGGGCCGGCCGCATCCCGTAGAGGACGTCCTGCACGCCGAGCGGGAAGACGTTCACGCCGCGGACGATGAACATGTCGTCGCCGCGGCCGACCATCGTGAAGCGCAGGCCCGTGCGGCCGCAGGGGCACGGATCGGCGTGGATGCGCACGAGGTCGTGCGAGCGATAGCGGACCAGGTAGCTCGCCTCGCGGCCGAGGTTCGTGAAGACGAGCTCGCCGACGGCGCCGTCGACCGGCGCGACCGGCTCGCCCGTGGCCGGGTCGACCAGCTCGGTGGCGAAGTGGCCGCGCGTGATCAGGTGCAGGCCCGTCAGGTGGTCGCACTCGGCGGCCATGACGCCCGTCTCGGACAGGCCGTAGACGTCGCGCGCCACGCAGCCCCAGGCGGACTCGATCGCCGCCCGGAAGCCCGGCACCTGCAGGCCGCCCTCGCCCGAGAAGATGCCGCGCGTCATCCGCAGGGCGCGCGGGTCCACGCCCTCGTCGCGCGCGACCTGCGCGAGCCGGAGCGCGTAGGCGGGCGTCGAGTAGAGGACCCACGGGGTGGCCATCGCCGCGACGAGCTCGATCAGGCGCACCGAGTTGCCGACGCCGTAGGGCAGGACGGCGAGCCCGGCGCGCTCGAAGCCCATGTGGTCCGTCACGCCGCCGACGTACATCGAGTAGTTCATGCACTGCAGGAGCAGGTCGCCGGGGCCGCCGCCCGCGCACGCGGTCGCCCGCGCCGCCACGTCGTCGAGCCAGTCCAGGTCGCCCTTCCCGAATGCGATCCGCATCGGCACGCCCGTGGTGCCGCCGGTGCACTGGACGCGGGCGATCCGCTCGAGCGGGACGCCGCGGGTGCCGCCGAACGGCGGGTCGGCGTCCTGGGAGCGGCGCAGGTCGTCCTTCTCGGTGAAGGGCAGCCGCCGCAGGTCGTCGAGGGTGCGCACCGCGGTCGCGTCGACGCCGGCCGCCGCCCAGAGCTCCCGGTAGAAGGGGCTCGTGGCCTGCACGTGGGCGAGCTGGGCCGGCAGCCGCGCCGCGATCTCCGCAGCCTCGTCGGCCGGGTCGCCGCACTCCGCGGCCGGGTCCCAGATCGCCTGCGCCATCGTGGGCCGGAACGCTACCAGCCGCCCGCGGGCCGGACCGGGCGCCCGGCCGCCGCCGGTAGACTTCACCGGCGCGCAGCCGCGTGCCGGACCGAGGAGCGCGCCGTGGACTTCGACCTCCCCGACGAGTACGAGGACTTCCGGGCGGTCGTGCGCGACTTCGCGGAGCGCCGGATCGCGCCGGTCGCCGAGGAGCTCGACCGCGAGCACCGCTTCCCCTACGAGATCGTCGCCGAGATGGCCGAGCTCGGCCTGATGGGCATCCCGTTCCCGGAGGAGGTCGGCGGGGCCGGCGGCGACACCCTGCTGTACGCGATCGCCGTCGAGGAGCTGACGCGGATCGACGCCTCCGTCGGCGTGACCGTCGCGGCGCACACGTCGCTCGGCACGATGCCGATCTACCTGTTCGGCACGGACGAGCAGCGCGCCGAGTGGCTGCCCGACCTGGTCAGCGGCCGCGCGCTCGCGGCCTTCGGCCTGACGGAGCCCGAGGCGGGCTCCGACGCCGGCAACCCGCGCACCCGCGCCGAGCTCGAGGACGGCCACTGGCGCGTCAACGGCTCGAAGATGTTCATCACCAACTCGGGCACCGACATCACG
>CAIQOY010000339.1 GCA_903873565.1 uncultured Actinomycetes bacterium | reverse complement strand
GACCGGGCCCCACCCGAGCCAGCGGCCGTGGCGGCCGAGGTGGTCGAGGAAGATCCGCAGCTGGCCCCAGTCGACGATGTCGAAGGCGAGGTGGTGGAAGTGGGCGGGCGCCATCGCCACGAGCGCCATCTGGTGGTGCTCGGGGTGGATGTGGAACCAGATCCCCGCATCGCCGAGCCGGTCGGAGACGTGCATGCCGAGGACGTCGGTGTAGAACGCCGTCATCTCGTCGATGTTGGGGGCGAGCACGTTGACGTGGCCGAGCCGCCGTGGATGCATCCCGAAGCGGGGCTGGGTGCGCCGGCCGATGTCGGGCCAGAGCTCGATCGGGGTGCGCTCCCGGTAGGCGACGAGCTGCAGCCCGCTCCCCGACGGGTCGACGAGGCGCAGCGAGCCGTCGGCCTCGCGGTCGAAGGGGACGCCGCAGGCGTCGAGGTGGGCGGCGGCCTCCTCGAGCGTGCAGTCGGCGGCGAGCTCCCAGGCCGAGTGGTCGTGGTCGGGCGTCGCGTCGGGCACGAGCTCGAGGCAGTAGTCCTCGCTGTCGCAGCGCAGGAGCGCGCGGCCCGGCTCCTGCGCGACCACCTCGAGCCCGAACTGGACGCTCCAGCGCGCCGTCGCCTCGTCGAGGTCGAGGACGCGCAGGCAGACGTGGTGCAGGTCGTGCAGCCGGATGCCCACGTCAGCCGGCCTCCCCGGCGGCGACGCGCCGCTCGGCCTCGTCCTCGGGGATCGCGAGCGCCACGTGCAGGGTGTTCGCGGAGGTCTCGGGCTGGTCGCCCGGCCCCGACAGGTCCACGTCCCAGTCGACGACGGTGTTGCGCAGCGCGGGCAGGCCCTCGATCTCGACCTCGACGACGTCGCCGGGCTCCATCGGCCGCGAGTTGGCGGGCGTGCCGGTCAGGACGACGTCGCCCGGGCAGAGCGTGATCGTGCGGCAGAGGTCGGCGAGCTGGTAGCGGTAGTCCCAGATCAGGTCCTCGCCGTCGCCGGACTGCACGACCGCGCCGTTGACGCGGGTGGTCAGCCGGAAGCCGCCGTCGGGCGTCCACTGGTCGGCGGTGACCATGGCGGGGCCCAGCGGCAGGAAGCCGTCCTGGCCCTTGACGCGCAGCATCGAGCCGCGGTCGGCGTGGCGGAAGTCGTGCAGGCCGACGTCGTTGGCCGGCGCGAAGCCCGCCACGTAGGCGTGGGCGTCCTCGGGGCGGACGCCCTTCATCTCGCGCCCGATGATGACGGCGATCTCGCCCTCGTAGTTGAGGAAGCGGGTGCCCGCGGGGCGGCGCAGCTCGCCGAGGTGCCCGTTGAGGGTGGTCGGCGGCTTCATGAAGTAGGAGGGCTCGGGGGGCGTCTTCGCCCGGTACTCCTCGAGTCGCGAGCGGTACGTGAGGTGGACGGCGATGATCTTGGTCGGCTCGGCGGGGGCGAGCCAGCGGGCCGTCGCGGGGTCGACCGCGCCGCCCTGGTCGAGGCGGATCTCGCCGTCCGCGAGCTCGCCCCAGGCGGGCGCGCCGTCGTGGAGGATGCGGACGCGCAGCATCAGCGGTCGCTCGGGCGTTGGCGGGGGTACACGGTCGCGGGCTCCTCCGGGGCGGGATCGTACGGCGTCTGCCGTCGCGGGGCCGGCGGACGACGCAGTGGATACTGTATCCAATCCATCGGCCCGCGTCGATCCCGTCCGCCGCGCGCGGGGAGGAGATCGGCGCCCGCCGCGGAAGCCGGGTGGCAGCGGCGTCGCTATGGGGGCGCGCCGAGGTCCGCGAGGGGAGACGGCCATCATGGGAGCACAGGCCTCCGGCGGTGAGAAGCTCGGGTCGGGCAACCTCAGCCTGCTCGACGTCATCGCGCAGTCCATCGGGTTCATCGGACCGGTCTTCGCGGCCGCGTTCTTCATCCCGACGATCGTCGGCGCATCGCTCAACGGCAAGGGCGCGGGCCTTGCGAGCCCCGTCTCGATCCTGATCACGATGGTCGGGATGTGCGCCGTCGCGTGGATCATCTCGCGCTTCGCGCGCCGCATCCACGCCGCGGGCTCGCTCTACGACTACGTCACCGAGGCCTTCGGGCAGCGCGTCGGCTTCGTCGCCGGCTGGACCTACTACGGCGGCGTGGTGGCCCTGACCCTGGCCATCGGCCTCGCCTTCGGCGGGTTCCTGTCCCTGACCCTGATGAACCACCCCGACTGGTTCCTGGCCGACTGGCCCTGGTGGGTCTGGTCGGTCGGCTTCTGGGTGGTGGCCGGCGTGATGCTGTTCCGCGGCGTGGCGATCTCGACCCGCGTCCAGCTGGTGCTCGGCCTCGGCTCGTTCATCATCATCCTGATCTTCTCGATCTGGGTGATCCTGAAGGTCGCCGGCGACACCGGGCTCAGCGGCGCACCGTTCAACCCGTCCTCGTCGGACCAGGGCTGGAACGGCATCTTCTTCGGCATCCTCTACGCCGCGATCATGTTCATCGGCTTCGAGTCGTCGGCGAACCTCGCCGAGGAGACCTCGAACCCGCGCCGCCACCTGCCGCTCGCGATCTTCGGCTCGGCGATCGCGGTCGGCGTCTTCTACGTGATCGTGACCTACTCGCAGGCGCTCGGCTTCGGCCTCTCGGTCGAGCAGTGGCTGGCCAACTTCCCGCCGCTCTACGCCCTCGCCGCCGACCCGAACTACGGCGGCAGCACCTTCGGCGAGCTGATCCAGTGGCTGGTGGTGATCGACATCGCGGCCGTCGGCCTCGGCACCGCGACCGCCTCGAGCCGCGGCGTCTTCGCCCTGGCCCGCGACGGCCGCCTGCCGGCCTTCCTCGCCAAGATGCACCCCCGCTACAAGACGCCCTACGTGGCCTCGACGATCCTCACGATCGCCTCGATCGGCCTGATCGCGCTCATCGCCGGCACGAACGGCCTGATGGCCGTCGGCGAGATGGACCCGGGCGAGTGGTTCCCGATGTTCAACTGGCTCGCCACCTTCGGCGGCTTCATGATGGTCGCGATCTACTTCGCGATCTGCGTGGCCGCCTTCAAGGGCATGCCGGGCGAGTCGTTCGGCCTCTTGGCCCTGGCCGGCATCATCGGCGGCCTCGTCTCGGTCGGCGCGATCTACGGCGTGATCGTGCAGTACGCCGACATCCCGACCTACAACCGGGTCTGGTGGATCGCCGTCCTCTGGCTCGCCGCCGGCGTGGCGATCATGGCCCTGCTGACCGCGCGGGGCACGTTCAAGCGACCCGCCGCCTAGCGTCGTCGCGCGGGACCCCGGGGCCGCCGCCCCGGGGTCCCGACCGCGGCCGGCGACCCGGTACGATGCGGGGGCACGCGACGCCGGAAGGGGATCGATGGCCGTCCAGGTCGAGCCGCAGGTGGACCCCGAGCGCCGGGAGCGGCTGCTCGCGATCGTCGACGAGCTCGGGCCCGCCTTCCGCGAGCGCTCGCCGCGCTACGACCGCGAGGCCTCGTTCCCGTTCGAGAACTTCGCCGACCTGCGCGACGCGGGCTTCTACGGGCTCTGCATCCCGACGCGCTACGGCGGGCTGGGCGCGTCGTTCGCCGACTACATGCAGATCGGCGCGGCGATCGGGTCGTACTGCCCGGTCACCGCGCTGACCTTCAACATGCACATCCAGACGGTGCTCTGGACCGGCACCGCGGCCGACGACCTCGACATGCCCGACGACGTGCGGGCCGTGCACGAGGAGCGCCGCAGCGCGCTCTACCGGCGCATCATCGAGGACGGCGCCCTGCAGTCGCAGCCCCTCTCGGAGGGCATCGCGCAGGGCGCGACGCGCGGCTTCGCGACCACCGCCACGCGGGTGGAGGGCGGCTACCGCATCAACGGCCGCAAGATCTTCGCGTCGCTGGCGGGCGCCGCCTCCGACTACAACATCACCTGCGTCGAGACCAGCGAGGACGAGATCCTCTTCCTCGCCGTCTCCGCCGACGACCCCGGCGTCGAGATCGTGGGCGACTGGGACCCGCTCGGCATGCGCGGGACCGTCTCGCGCACCCTGCTCTTCACGGACGCCTTCGCCCCCGACGACGCCGTGCTCCTGCCGCCGGGCCTCTACAACCAGCTGGCCGAGCGCTGGCCGTACGTCTACATGACGCTGACGCCCGCCTACATGGGGCTGTCGAAGGCGATCATCGACTTCGTGCGCGAGTACATGTCGTCGCAGGCGCCCCCGGGCATCACGAGCCGTCGCGACGTGCCGCAGAAGCAGCAGGGCTGGGCCGAGCTGCAGATCATGTACGAGCGCAGCCGCGCGCTCTTCGACCGCGTGGTCGAGGAGGCGGGCGTGGACCCGACGCCCGACGCGCTCGCGCGCGCCCTGGCCGCCTCCTACACCGTGATGGAGACCGCGCCGCAGCTGGCGGCGCTGGCGATCCGGGTCTGCGGCGGGCTGTCCCTGCTCAAGGAGCACCGCCTCGAGCAGCTCTACCGCGACGCCCGCTGCGGCAGCACGATGCTGCCGTGGAGCGCCGAGGTCTGCCTCGACCGGCTCGGCCGGCATGGGATCTTCCCCGACGCCGAGGGGTAGCGTGCCCCGCGACGTCGACGCGGCCCCGATCGCCTGGCGCGAGGCGGGGGAGGGGCCGCTGGTCCTGCTCCTGCACGGCCTCGGGATGACGCGCACGGGCTGGGACGCCCAGCTCGAGGCGCTGGCCGAGGTCGGCCGCGCGGTGGCCTGGGACATGCCCGGCTACGGCGCCTCGGAGCCCCTGCCCGGCTTCTCGCTGGTCGCGGCGGCGGACGCCGCCGCGGACCTGATCGGGCGCCTCGGCGGCCCGGCTCACGTGGTCGGGATGTCGATGGGCGGGATGATCGCCCTCGAGCTCGCGCTGCGCCACCCGGCGGCGGTGCGCTCGCTGGCCCTGGTCAGCACGAGCCCCGCCTTCGGGCTCGACGGCACCGACCCCGACGCCTGGCGGGCGCAGCGGCTGGGGCCGCTCGACGCGGGGGCCCGGGTGGAGGAGTTCGCCGAGCCCGTGCTGCGCGCGCTGATGGCGCCCGACGTGGACGACGCGGCGGTGGACGTGGCGGTGGCCTCGATGCTGCGCGTGCCGGTGGCCGGGCTGCGCGACGCGATCGCCGCCCTGCCCGCCCACGACGCCCGCGACCGGCTCGGGGCGATCGCCGTGCCCACCCTGGTCGTCGTGGGGTCGCTCGACGAGGAGACGCCGCCCGCCTACGCGGAGGCCCTCGCCGCGGGCATCCCGGGCGCGCGGCTCGAGGTGCTCGAGGGCGTCGGCCACTTCACCCCGGTCGAGGCACCGGCGGCGCTCGGCGCGCTCCTGCGCGACCATGTGCGCACCGTGGAGCAGCGCTGATGGAGCACCGCACCCTCGACGTCTTCCGCCGGGCCCTCGCGGCCAGCGGCCTCGTCCCCGGCGAGGTCGTCTGCGTCCTGTCGGAGTCGGCCAGCCGGCCCGCGCTCGTGGAGACGTCGCGCCTCGCCGCCGAGGACCTCGGCGGGCGCGTCGTCGACGTGCGCGTGCCGACGCCCCCGAACCCCGGGCCGGTGGCGATCCGCTCGACGGGGTCGAGCGTCGCCCTGCAGGGCAACCCGGCCGCGGTCGCGGCGCTGAAGGCCTGCGACCTCGTCGTCGACTGCACGGTCGAGGGGCTCCTGCACGCGCCCGAGCTGCCGGGCGTCCTGGCTGCCGGGACCCGCGTCCTGATGATCCCCAACGAGCACCCCGAGGCGTTCGAGCGCTGGGCGCCCGACGACGGCGCGCTGCGCGCCCGGGTCGAGGCCGCGCTGGCCCGGCTGCGGGCCGCCGAGGTGCTGCACGTGACCTCGGAGGCCGGCACCGACCTGCGCGTGCGCCTCGCCGGGGCCTTCACGGCGGGCTCGTGGGGCGCCACCGACGGGCCGGGCACGGTCGCGCACTGGCCCGGCGGCCTCGTCGTCGCGTTCCCGGCCGCGGGCACCGTCGAGGGCACGCTGGTGCTGGCGCCGGGCGACGCCAACCTCACCTTCAAGGAGTACGTGCGCAGCCCGGTGCGGCTCGCGATCGAGGACGACCGGGTGACGGCGATCGGGGGCGACGGGCTCGACGCGGAGCTCCTGCGCTCCTACCTCGCCGCCTTCGACGAGGCCGAGGCCTACGCGGTCAGCCACATCGGCTGGGGCCTCAACGACGCGGCCCGCTGGGACGCCCTGGCGATGGTCGACAAGCGCGAGACGAACGGCATCGAGCTGCGCGCCTTCGCAGGCAACGTGCTCTTCTCGACCGGGGCCAACGAGAACGCCGGGCGCCACACGCGCGGGCACTTCGACTTCCCGCTGCGCGGCTGCACGGTGGCCCTCGACGGCGACGTGGTCGTCGAGCACGGGCGCCTCGTCGGCTAGCCGCCGCCGAGGTCGAACATCGCGTCGAGGTCGTGGCGCGAGTAGGCCCGGAACGCGGGCAGGGTCTCGGTGCGCACGATCCCCGGCAGCCCGAGGACGCTGGAGGTGACGAGGCGGGCCATCGCCTCGTTGTCGGGGACGCGCAGCACCGCGACGAGGTCGAAGCGACCGGCGACGCTGTAGGCCTCGGCGACGCCGTCGATCGCGGCGAGGCGCTCCGCCACCTCGGCGACCTGGCCGGGCTCGACCTGGATCAGGGCGAAGGCGGTGACCACGGCCGCGAGTCTAGTCGCCCCACAGCTCGGCCCGGGCGGCCTCCCAGGCTGCGGCGGGGTCGAGGTCGATGGCGGGGATGTAGCGGGCGCCGGGGTGCGCCGTGGCGGGCGGGGTCCAGGCGCCGCGCTCGACCAGCCGCTGGATGTTGGCGCGGTAGACCTCGTCGACCTCGGCGTGCGAGGCCGGCTCCCGCTCCAGCCAGAGGTTGGCGGGGTGGATCGGCTCGTCGTACATGCCGTGGAAGAGCTCGGTGCGCAGGTCCTTCATCCAGTTCGAGTTGAGGTTCATCGCCCGGAACTGGCGCAGCGCCTCGATGTCGATGATGCCGGCGCAGAAGCTGTTGGCGCCGGAGCGCGACAGCCCCAGCACCTGGCCCTGGTAGTCGACCACGTGGCCGCCGCCGCCCGCGATGTCGTAGGGCTCGTCCATCTTCGGGTGCACGTAGACGGGGCCGACGTTGGGGCAGACCATGTACAGCGAGTTGAAGTGCGCGTGGGCGCGGTTCTGGAGCAGCCAGGTGCCGCCGGCGTCGGGTCCCGCCTGCGTCATCGGCACGGCCTCGCTCGGGCGGTAGACCACCTCGGCGCCGTTGAAGGCCAGCGCGCGGACGGCCTCGGGGTACTCGCCGTCCGAGCAGCAGATGGTGCCGAGGTTGCCGATGTCGGGGGTGCGCAGGACGGGGTAGAAGGCGTCGAGCCCGTCGCCGAAGACCTCGATCCAGCGGTCGAGGACGTCGTGCGGCGTGGTCGAGCGCTCGCGGCACCAGAGGTGGTTCTTGGCGGCTCGGTGCACGATCTCGCCGTCGGGGCCGAGCACGAACAGCATGTTGAAGAAGCGGTCGTCCATCACCTCGGGCAGGCGCGCCTTGCACTGCACGACGATGTAGGTGTCGTAGTGGCGGGCCAGCGCGCCGAGCCGCTCGGTCTCGGGGCCGGGCAGGTCGATGAAGAGCTCGCGCGCGGCGGTGACGTGGGGGATGTCGAAGATCTCGTCGGTGAACCCGGTCAGGGCGCCCTCGGCGAGCGCGATCAGCCGCACGGGCATGTTGATGCCCACGATCGAGACCGCGGCGTGGATCGCGTCCTCGATCACGTCGAGGTTGCGCTCGATCTCCGACCGGCGCGCGATCCCGCGCACCACGGTCGACAGGCCGACCGCCATGTAGGGCGCGACGGGCGCGCCGCCCTTCCGCTTCGTGGCCATGCTGTCTCCTCCCGCGGGCACTCTAGCCGCGCCGGGGCGCCGCGCACTTGACGCCGTGCGCGGTCGAGTGGATACTGGATCCAATCCGACCGGAGGGCAGCGCGATGGCCACCACCGAGCAGGGCTCCGCGATCCTGGCGCGCACGGGCGCCGAGTTCCTCGCCGGGCTCGCCGCCGACGGCGACCGCGAGATCTGGATCGGCGGCGAGTGCGTCGCCAACCCGCTCGACCACCCGCTCCTGCGCACCGGCGCGGAGGCGATCGCGCGCGTCTACGACGCGCAGCACGCCCACGCCGAGGTCTGCCTGGCCCCGAGCCCCGACGACGGCCGGCTGGTCAACCGCACGCACCTGATCCCCCGCAGCCGGGAGGACCTCGAGCGCCGACGCGCCTCGATGGAGGTGATCAGCGCGGTGACCGGCGGGATGATGGGCCGCGTCCCCGACTACCTCAACGTCACGTTCGCCTGCTTCGCGGGTGCGAGCGAGGTCTGGGCGCGGCGCGGCAACGAGCGCGGCGCCGCCAACCTCGTGGCCTACCAGCGGCTGATGCGGGACCGCGACCTCTCCACGACGCACGCGATCATGAACCCGGTCGCGGACCGCTCGAAGCCGGAGACGGAGCAGCTCGGCGGCGAGATCGCCCTGCACAAGGTGGGGGAGACGGCGGAGGGCATCGTCGTGCGCGGCGCGCGCATGCTGGCCACGCTGGCCCCGTTCGCCGACGAGATCTCGGTCTACCCGGGCTCGGACCTGCGCCCCGGCGACGAGGCCTACGCGCTGGCCTTCGCGCTGCCGATGTCGACGCCGGGCCTGCGCTTCATCTGCCGCGACTCCTTCGCCAAGCCCACGAGCACCTTCGACTACCCGCTCAGCGCGCGCTTCGACGAGATGGACGCCGTCGTCGTCTTCGACGACGTGGTGGTGCCCCACGACCGCGTCTTCCTCGACGGCGACGTGGTGGGCTACTCCGAGGTCATCACCGACTCGGGCTGGCGCGGCCACATCATGCACCAGGCCTTCACGCGGGCCTACGTGAAGCTCCTGTTCGCGTTCGGGCTCGGCCACGTGATGGCGGAGACCACCGGCGTCGTGCGCTTCGACCACATCCAGGAGAAGCTCGGCCAGCTCTGGAACATGGCCGAGCTGACGCGCTGCGCGCTCGTGGCCTGCGAGGCCGACTCGTACCTCGACGACCACGGCGTCTGGTACCCGCACGACCGGCCGCTGATGGCGCTGCGCGGCGAGATGCCGAAGTGGCTGCCCCGCGCCCACGAGCTCCTGCAGCTGATCGGCGGCGGCTCCTTCATGGCCACCCCGTCCGAGGCGGACTTCAACTCGCCGATCCGCGGCGACATCGAGAAGTACTTCATGGCCGGCAACGCGGACGCCGAGCGGCGCGTGCGGCTGTTCCGGCTCGCCTGGGACTACATCGGCTCGGACCTGGGCGGCCGCTCGGAGCTCTACGAGCGCTTCTACCTGTCCGACTCGTGGCGGATGACGCAGCTCGCCTACCGCACCGCCGACAAGACGGCGGCCGTGGACCTGGTCGAGCAGTTCCTGCACGACTGATCGGCACATGCCTATCAGTCGTGATCGTTCAGAGCCGGAGGGCGATCATTCCTCGAGGCCCTCGGCGATCACGAGGTCGAAGCGGGCGGCGTCCCGGCGCAGCTCGATCGCGGCCTGGTAGGCCGGCGATGCGTAGCACGCGCGTGCGGCCTCGTAGCTCGGGAACTCGACGATGAACGAGCGGCCGTGGGCGACGCCCTCCACGACCTCGGCCACGTCGCCGCGGACGATCGCGCGGCCGCCGTGCTCGGCGATCACCGGGCCCGCCGTCTCCCGGTAGGGCATGAACCCGTCGGGGTCGGAGATGTTCGCGGTCACGATCCAGTAGCCCTTCGCCATGCCGATCACGCCCTTCCGCCGTGGACGGGCGACCGTAGCAGTCGGTCGCCGCACGCGACCACCGTCCCGTCGTGGCGCGGCCCACGGCCCGCCCGCACGGCCGGCGCCCGGGTGGTATAACCGGCGGGCCGCACGACCCCCGGCCGCGGCCGGGCGGATCCCGGAGGACGCCGTGACCGACGATCGCACCCCCAAGCTCTTCCACCGCTCGCTCGCCGCCACCACCCTGGTCGGCGCGGCGCTCCTCGCCGCTCCCGCGGTCGCGGGGGCGCAGGCGGAGACGCCGGCCCCGGTCACCCGGGCCGACGAGGCGGCGTGCATCGCCAACGCGCGGGCGATGGCGCGGCGCGTGATGTGGTCGGTCCGGGACGCGGACGTGACGCGCGCGTGGGTCGACGGCGAGATCGCGCGCATCCGGGAGGCCTCGCCGGAGTGCACGGACGCGCTCTTCCGCAACGGCACGGCGGCCAACCCGAACGCGGGTCTCCTCGTCGGCAACGGCTACAGCTACACGCCCACGCAGTGCCAGCGCCTCGAGGCGGGCGGGAACCCCTGCGCCGGCGGCAACGCCGGCCTCCTGCTCGGCTCCGGGGGCAACGGCGCAAACGGCGGCAACGGCGGCAACGCGGGCTGGTTCGGCGGACGGGCCGGCAACGGCGGCGCGGGCGGCGTCGGCGGCGACGGCGGCGACGGCGGCCGGGCCG
>CAIQOY010000338.1 GCA_903873565.1 uncultured Actinomycetes bacterium | reverse complement strand
CGACCCTGTCCGACGGCACCTGGACGATCACCGCCCGCCAGGTCGACCCCGCGGGCAACAGCTCGCCCGTCGGCACGTCGCTGACGATCACGGTCGACAACACCGCGCCCGCGGTGACCGCGTTCGCCTTCGACCAGGGCGACGCGGGCGGCGCCCGCTACACGCTCACCTTCGACGAGTCGGTCAGCGGCCTCGCCACGGGCGACATCTCGCTCACGGGCACCGCGGCCGGGAGCTGGACCGTGAGCGCCGTCTCGGGCTCCGGCGCCGGCCCCTACCAGGTCACCCTCAGCGGCTCGGCGCGCGGCACCCTGATCCCGACCCTGGCCGTCGACGCCGTCCAGAACCTCGTGCAGATCACCGGCCCGACGGGTGCGCAGACCGCGCCGACCGCGACCTCGCAGGAGCCGTGGCTGACCGCCGACCTCTCGATCACCGTGGAGCCCTCGGGCTCGAGCCAGGGGCCGATCCTGACCGCGGTGGAGACGGGCTGGGTGGTCGTGCCGGGTGGCACGGTCACGCGCCGCTGGCAGACCTCGACCGACAACGGCGCGACCTGGGTGGACTACGCCGGCGCGACCGGGACGACCCTGACCCCGACCGTCGGCTGGAGCGGCCGCGCCTTCCGGGTGGTCTCCACGCAGGTGAACGCCCACGGCACCGCCGTCGCCGCCTCCCGCGGCATCGTGGTGCGCTGGTTCCAGGCCAACTCGATCGCGCAACCCTGGACCGTGCCCTCCGGCACCGGGCCGATCACGGTGGACCTCGTCGGCGGCAAGGGCGGCGAGGTCGGCGGCGGGAGCCCGTACGAGACGGATTCCGGCGGCCTCGGCGGCCGGGTCACCGCCACCCTGACCGGCCTCGCCGGGCAGACCGTCAACGCCTACGTCGGCCGCGCGGGCACGGACGGCGCCGTCACCACGTACGGGTACTCGGTCGGCGCCGGCGACTCGGCCTTCAACGGCGGCGGTGCCGCCGCCAACGGCGGCTGCAGCAGCACCGTCGGCGGCAACTCGTTCGCGGGCCGCGGCGCCGGCGGCGGCGGCGCGACCGACCTCCGTCTCGGGGGCACGGCGCTCGCCAACCGCATCCTCGTCGCGGGCGGCGGCGGCGGCGACGGCATCAACCTGACCTCCTCCAGCGGCCGCTCCGGCGGGGGCGGCGGGCTGATCGGCGGCGCCGCCTGGACGGGGGCGACGGGCGGCACGCAGTCCGCGGGGGGCACGGGGCACGAGAGCGGCTCGCTCGGCCAGGGCGGCAACGCGACCAGCTGCTTCGGCGGCGGCGGCGGCGGCGGCTACTACGGCGGCGGCAGCGGCGACACCTGGGGCAACGGCGCCGGCGGCTCGTCGTTCGCGAACGCGACCTACGCGCCCGACGTGGTGCACACCCAGGGTGCGAGCGCCGCCTCCGGCGGCGGCCTCGCCGTCTTCTCGTGGCTCGCGCCGCTCACCTCGACCGGCGTCGTCTCGCTCGACGTGGTCAGCGGCCCGACGGCCGGTCGCGCCACCCAGACCTTCTCCGCCACCTTCACCGACGCCCCGACCGGGCTCGACACGTCCGACTTCACCGTCACGGGCGTGACCGGCTGGGAGGTCACCGGCATCGTCGGCTACGGGCGCGGCCCGTACGCGATCAGCGTCGGGCCGACCGGCGCGGCCAGCGAGGGCACCATGGGCCTGCGGCTGAACGCGGGCACCGTGACGGTCGGCGGGGCGAGCGCGCCCGCGGCCAACGTGACCGCGTTCGGGACGATCACGATCGACCTCACCGGCCCCGTCGCCCAGTCCCTGGTCAGCACCTCCCAGACGCCGACGAACGCCGCCAGCCTGACCTACACCCTCACGTTCAACGGCACGACGAACGCCACGGCCGCGGCCGAGTTCCAGAACACGGGCACGGCGCCGGGGTGCGTGTTCTCGGTCAGCGGCTCGGGGTCGGCCCGCACCGTCACGGCCGCCTCCTGCGGCGAGGGCACGGTGATCCCGCGCTTCTCGCCGTCGGTCTCCGTCGACCCCTACGGCAACCTCGCGACCCCGGCGAGCATCGACGGCACGGCGATCTCGATCGACCGCACGGCGCCCGTCGCCACCGTGGCCCCCGACCTCGACGCCGCCTCCGACCTGGGGCAGAGCACGACGGACGACCGCACGAACGACGCGACCCCGACCTTCACGATCACGGGGATCGAGGACCAGGCCTCCGTGGTCGTGACCGCCGCGAAGACCGGCAGCTCCGCGACCTGCACGATCGCGCGCGCCGCGGTGACGGCCGGCGCGGGCTCCTGCACGATGGCCACCCTCCCGGAGGGCACCTGGTCGGTCACCGCGGTGCAGACCGACTACGCGGGCACCGCCTCGCCCGCCTCGTCCGCGCTCTCGGTGGTGCTCGACACGACGCGCCCGACGGCCACCTGGACGACGCAGCCCGCGAGCCTCGTGACCGGCACGACCGCGACCTACGTGCTCACCTTCTCCGAGGGCGTCTACGGCGTCGCCGCCGCCGACCTCTCGAACGCGAGCAACGCCACCGGCTGCACGTTCGACCCCGGAGCGGATACGGGCGCGACCCGCACCGTCGTCGTGTCGGACTGCGCCGACGGCGGCCTCGTCGCCCGCTTCGCGGCCAACGGCGCGATCGACATCGCCGGCAACACGGGCCCGGCGGCGGCGGCCCAGGCCTCGGTCACCACGGCGATGCGCAAGCTCTACTCCTTCGTATCGCACACCTTCACGACCTGCGGCACGAATGGGGCCAGCGGCCCGAGCCTCGCGACCTGCCAGAGCGTCTACAGCACGACCTGGGACGCCAACACGACCCTCTACGGCAACACGGGCGGCGTGCAGACCTGGGTCGT
>CAIQOY010000337.1 GCA_903873565.1 uncultured Actinomycetes bacterium | reverse complement strand
GCGCCGGCGTGGCCGAGCTCGGCCACCAGCCCGGCGAGGGCGGGCTCGGCGAGGACGCGGTCGACGGCCGGCAGCTGGCGCAGGGCCTCCATGGCCCGGATGGTAGGGCCGCGCGGGCTGCGGGGGGCCCGTGAGGCGGGCCGGGATGGGTCTGGTACGGTCCCCGCCGGCGATGCTACGGCTGTTCCAGATCACCGGCTCGTCGTCCTTCGCGGCCCGCGCGGCCCTCGAGGAGGCCGGCGCCGCGTACGAGGTCGCCAACGTGCACCCGCGCCACCGCGATCGCGACCCGGCCTTCGCGCAGGCCAACCCGCTGATGCGCGTGCCGACCCTCGTGGACGGCGAGAGCGCGGTCTACGAGACGGGCGCCGTGCTCCTGCACATCGGCGACCGCTTCCCCGACGCCGGCCTCCTGCCGCCGGTCGGCGACCCCCTGCGCCCCGTCGCCTACCGCTGGGTGACCTGGATCGCCAACACGCTGCACCCGGCCTGGTGGCCGCTGATGATCCCGCAGTTCATGACCACCGACGAGTCCGCCGCGCTGGGCATCCGCGAGCGCGGCATCGTCAACATGGCCAAGCACGGCGACTACCTCGAGCGCGAGCTCGAGGGCCGCGAGTGGTGCCTCGGCGATCGCTTCTCCGTGGCCGACATCTACCTCTACATGCTGGTCGGCTGGCAGTCCTTCGTCGACGACGTGCTCGTCGGCGGCGACAACGTGCAGGGCCACTTCGCCCGCGTCGGAGCGCGCCCCGCGATCGTTCGCGCCCGCGAGCTCGACGACCTCACCCCGGACTTCCAGCGCAACCACCCCGAGCTGCGGGGCGGCGAGCCGATCTGACGCCGCGGCCGGCCCGCGGCCGCGCCTCAGCCGAGCACGACCCGCAGCTCGCGGGGCGCGCGGAACTCCCAGCCGCGCACCGGCGGCTCGTGGCCGGGGGCGAGCCGGATCGCGGGGAAGCGCTCCCACAGCGCCCGCACGGCCATCTGCACCTGCAGGCGCGAGAAGTGGTGGCCGACGCAGAAGTGCGTGCCGTGCCCGAAGGCCGCCTGCGGCGGGCCGCCGGCCCGAGCGAGGTCGAAGCGGTCCGCGTCGTCCCCCCAGACCGCCGCGTCGCGGTTCGCGCTGGCGATCATCGCGCTGATGCCCGCCCCGGCCGGGACGGGCACGCCCTGCACGGCCGTGTCGGCGACCACCCGCCGGGTCTGCGTGCCGATCGGGGCGATCCAGCGCAGGCCCTCCTCCGTCGCCTGACGGGCGAGCCCGGCGGGATCGGCGGCGAACGCCGCGGCCTGCTGCGGGTCGCCGAGCAGCCCGAGGGCCACGCTGCCCGCGCCGTGGCCGGGCTCCTGCATGCCGCCGAGCAGGATCACCTTCAGCGTCGGGAGCACCTGGGCGACGCGCTCCTCGAAGCCGCCCTCGGCGCCCTGCAGCATCTGCGAGACCGTGCTCTCGTCGGGGTGCTCGAAGCGGCGCCGGAGCTCCGGGATCACCGCGGCGTCGACCTCGCGGCTCATCGCCTGCCCGATCGCATCCCGCTCCGGGTCGCCCTCGTAGTTGATGACGCCCTCGGCGAGGCCGTAGAACCAGCGCCGCAGGGTGTCGTCGTCGAACATGCCGAGCCCGAGCACGCTCGCGAGGCCGCGCACGCTGATCGGCTCGAAGTAGGCCTCCATCAGCTCCGCCTCGGGCCCGTCGGCGGCGAGCGCATCGAGGCGCTCGGCGATGATCGGCTCGAGCAGGGGCACCACGTAGCGCTCGACCGTGCGCGGCCGGAAGGACGGATCGAGCATGCGCCGCAGCCGCCGCTGCGTCGGGCCGTCCTCGGTCAGCACGTTCGGCTCGCCGAAGGTGCGGTCGATCGGCGACGGGATCGGCTTCGCGGCGAACCGCGCCGGGTCGGTGGCGACCTCCTCGACCGCGGGCCACGAGCACGCCCACCAGAGGTCGACGCAGGGGACGAACGCCACGCCGCCGCCGGCGCGGATCGCGGCGTAGACGGGGTACGGGTCGGCGTCGAGCTGCTCGACCGTGACCCCGGCGAGCAGGCGGTCGAGATCGGCCGGGCTCACGACCCCTGGCCCACCCAGACCGAGCCGTCCGCGTAGACCTCGCGCTTCCAGATCGGCACGGAGGCCTTCAGCTGCTCGATGATCCACTGCGTGGCGGCCAGCGCGGCCGGGCGGTGGCGGGCCGTCGACACGATCACCACCGAGGCCTCGCCGGGCAGCACCGTGCCCGTGCGGTGGGCGATCTCGACGGCGACGAGGCCGTGGTCGGCGGCGGCCTGCGCGGCGATGCGGGTCAGCTCGTCGACGGCCATCTCCTCGTAGGCCTCGTACTCGAGCCGCAGCACGTCCTGCTCGCCGGTGCGGTTGCGCACGGTGCCGGTGAAGGCGGCCTGCGCCCCGGCGCGCGGGTCGTTCGCGCGGGCGTGGAGGTCGGCGATGTCGAGGGGGTCGGGGCTCAGGCGCACGCCGATCCGCGGCGCGTCGGAGCCGCCGGAGACGGGCGGGATCAGCGCCACCTCGTCGCCGTCCGCGAGGGGGTGGTCGGGCTCGACGTAGGCCCGGTTGACCGCGTAGGCGATGCCCGGCGGGCACTCGCCGAGGCCGAGCAGGTCCCAGATCGCGGCGACGGGCGAGCCCGCCTCGACCTCGACGCTGGCGCGGCCGGTGCCTGCACGCTCCCGCAGGCCGGCGAAGAGGCGGACGTCGACGGTGGCCATGCCGGCAGTCTACGGGCGTCCGGCCGGCCGGGTCCGGCTACGCTGCCCGTCTCGTGAACGACGAGACGACCACCGAGTCCGGCATCCCCGTCCCGGCCGTCTGCGAGGGCCCGGGCGCGGACCGCGTCGGCGAGCCGGGCGCGTTCCCGTACACGCGCGGCGTGCGCGCCGACGGCTACCGCTCGCGGCCGTGGACGATGCGCCAGTACGCGGGCTTCGCGAGCGCGGAGGAGACCAACGAGCGCTTCCGCCTGCTGCTCGAGCGCGGGCAGACGGGCCTCTCGACCGCCTTCGACCTGCCGACGCAGCTCGGCCTCGACTCCGACGACCCGAGGAGCCTCGGCGAGGTCGGCCGCACCGGCGTCGCGATCGACTCCGTCGAGGACATGGAGCGGCTGTTCGCCGGGATCCCGCTGGCCGAGGTCTCGACCTCGATGACGATCAACGCGCCCGCGTCGGTGCTGCTGCTCCTCTACGAGCTGGCCGGCGAGCGCCAGGGCGCGGCCCCCGAGGCGCTCAGCGGCACGATCCAGAACGACATCCTCAAGGAGTACGCGGCGCGCGGGAACTACATCTACCCGCCGCGCCCGTCGATGCGCCTGACGGTCGACACGATGCGCTACGCCGCGCAGCGGCTGCCGCGCTTCAACACGATCTCGATCTCCGGGTACCACATCCGCGAGGCGGGCTCGAGCGCCGTCCAGGAGCTCGCCTTCACGCTCGCCAACGGCATCGCCTACGTGCAGGCCGCCGTCGACGCCGGCCTCGACGTCGACGCCTTCGCGCCGCGCCTGAGCTTCTTCTTCAACGCCCACAACGACGTCTTCCAGGAGGTCGCGAAGTTCCGGGCGGCGCGGCGGATGTGGGCGCACGTGATGCGCGACCGCTTCGGCGCCAAGGACGAGCGCAGCCTGATCCTGCGCTTCCACGCGCAGACCGGCGGCTCGACCCTGACCGCGCAGCAGCCCGAGGTCAACCTGGTCCGCGTCGCCCTGCAGGCCTTCTCGGCCACGGCCGGCGGCGCGCAGTCCCTGCACACGAACGGCTTCGACGAGGCGCTGGCGCTGCCCACCGAGCACGCCGCGACGCTCGCCCTGCGCACCCAGCAGGTGCTCCTGCACGAGTCGGGGGTGCCGGCCACGGCCGACCCGTTCGGCGGCTCCTGGTACGTCGAGGACCTGACCGACCAACTCGAGGCGCGCGCGCTCGAGCTGATCGCCGAGATCGACCGCATGGGCGGCGCGGTCGCGGCGATCGAGCAGGGCTACGTGCAGGACCAGATCGAGGAGTCGGCCTACCGCAGCCAGATGCGCCTCGAGCGCGGCGAGGACGTCGTGGTCGGCGTCAACCGCTACCGCTCCGACCAGGAGCCCGAGGTGCCGATCCACCGCCTCGACCCGTCGCTCGAGCGCGAGCAGGTCGCGCGCGTCCAGGCGCTGCGCGCCGGCCGCGACGCCGGCGCGGTCGAGACGGCGCTCGCCGCGGTGCGGGCCGCGGCCGACGAGGACGGCGCGCCCCTGCTCGAGCCGATGCGCGCCGCGCTCGCCGCCCACGCCACCGTCGGCGAGGTCTGCGGCGTCCTGCGCGAGGCGTGGGGCACGCACGACCGCTGAGCGCGCCCGTCGCTATCCTGCGCGGCGTCCCCGGCAGGAGAGAGGCCCTGTGACCGACCGCCACGAACCCGGTACGACCGCCGAGCGCCTGCAGCACCTCGAGGAGCTGCGCGCCCAGTCCGCGCAGCCGGACCCCGCGGCCGCCGAGCGCCAGCGGGCCCGCGGCAAGGGCCTCGCGCGCGAGCGGATCGAGGCGCTGTTCGACCCGGGCACCTTCCGCGAGATCGACCGCTACGTGCAGCACCGCAACGCGGAGCTCGCGGACCGGCGCCCGTACGGCGACGGCGTGATCACCGGGCACGGCCTCGTGCACGGGCGGCGCGTGTTCGCCTTCTCGCAGGACTTCACCGTCTTCGGCGGCTCGCTCGGCGAGGCCTTCGCCCAGAAGATCTGCAAGGTCATGGAGCAGGCGCTGCGCTACGGCTGCCCCGTGATCGGGATCAACGACTCGGGCGGGGCCCGCATCCAGGAGGGCGTCGTCTCCCTGGCCGGCTACGCGGACATCTTCCAGCGCAACGTCGACGCCTCGGGCGTGATCCCGCAGATCTCGCTCGTGATGGGCCCCTGCGCGGGCGGCGCCGTCTACTCGCCCGCCATCACCGACTTCATCCTGATGGTGCGCGAGACCTCGCACATGTTCATCACGGGCCCTGACGTGGTCAGGGCCGTGACGGGCGAGGAGGTCTCGATGGAGGAGCTCGGCGGCGCCGATGCGCACGCCGAGAAGTCGGGCGTCTGCCACCTCGTCTCCGAGGACGAGGCGGCCTGCATCGCCGACGCCCGCGCGCTCCTGTCGTTCCTGCCGCAGAACAACCTCGACCCGCCGCCGTGGGCCCCGACGGACGACCCGCCGGACCGCCTCTGCCCGGAGCTCGACACGCTGATCCCCGACTCGCCGAACAAGCCGTACGACATGCACCAGGTGATCCGGGCGATCGTCGACGACGGCGTGTTCATGGAGATCCAGCCCGCCTTCGCGATGAACATCCTGACCGGCTTCGCGCGCCTCAACGGGCACCCGATCGGCATCGTCGGCAATCAGCCGGGCCAGCTCGCCGGCGTGCTCGACATCGCCTCGTCGGAGAAGGCCGCGCGCTTCGTGCGCACCTGCGACGCCTTCGGGATCCCGATCGTGACCCTGGTCGACGTGCCGGGCTTCCTCCCGGGCACCGAGCAGGAGTGGGGCGGCATCATCCGCCACGGCGCGAAGCTGCTCTACGCCTACGCCGAGGCGACGGTGCCGAAGCTGACCCTGATCACGCGCAAGGCCTACGGCGGCGCGTACGACGTGATGGGCTCGAAGCACCTGCGCGCCGACGTCAACCTGGCCTGGCCGACCGCCGAGGTGGCGGTGATGGGCCCCGACGGCGCCGTCAACGTCGTCTACCGCAAGGAGCTCGCCGAGGCCGCCGACCCGGTGGCCCGCAAGGAGGAGCTGGTCGCCGAGTACAAGGCGCGCTTCGCGAACCCCTTCACGGCCGCCGAGCGCGGCTTCGTCGACGACGTGATCCCCCCGCGCGAGACGCGCCACGCCCTCGTCGACGCCCTCGAGGCGGCCCAGACCAAGCGCGTCGAGCGCCCCCGCCGCAAGCACGGGAACATCCCCCTGTGAGCGAGCGCACCCCCGAGGAGCGGGAGGCCGACGAGCGCCTCGCGATCGAGGCGGCGCTGCGCGCCGTGGAGCGCGAGACGCCGATCGCCGGGCACCCGGCGCACGGGAGCGCCTGGCGCCGGCAGGCCGCGCGCGAGCTGGTCGACGACGGGATGCGCGGATGACGCCGCCGTTCGAGCGGGTGCTGGTCGCCAACCGCGGCGAGATCGCGATCCGCGTCTTCCGGGCGCTGCGCGAGCTCGGCGTGGGCGCCGTCGCCGTCTACTCCGAGGCGGACGCCGACGCCCCGCACGTGCGCTACGCCGACGAGGCCGTGCTGCTCGGCGCGGCCGCCCCGAGCGAGTCCTACCTGAACATCGAGCGGATCGTGGACGCGGCGCGCCGCACGGGCGCCCAGGCGATCCACCCGGGCTACGGCTTCCTCGCCGAGAGCGCCCCCTTCGCCACCGCGGTGGAGGCGGCGCGCCTGGTCTGGATCGGGCCCCCGGCCAGCGCGATCGACGCGATGGGGTCCAAGATCAACTCCCGCATCCTGATGCAGGAGGCGGGCGTGCCGATCGTGCCCGGCACGACCGAGGAGATCACCGACGCCGCGCGCGTCGTCGAGCTCGGCGACGCCTACGGCTGGCCGATCGCCCTCAAGGCGAGCGCGGGCGGCGGCGGCCGCGGCCTCAAGGTCGTGCACGAGGCCGGCGAGGCCGAGCGCGCCCTCGAGGCCGCGCGGCGCGAGGGCGAGGCCTGGTTCGGCAACGGCGCCGTCTACGTCGAGAAGTACGTCGAGGACCCGCGCCACGTCGAGATCCAGGTGCTGGCCGACACCCACGGCAGCGTGATCCACCTCGGCGAGCGCGACTGCACGCTGCAGCGCCGTCACCAGAAGATCGTCGAGGAGTCGCCCTCGCCCGCGGTCGACGACGACCTGCGCGCCCGCATGGGCGCGATGGCCGTAGCCGCGGCGCAGGCCGTCGACTACGTCGGCGCCGGCACCGTCGAGTGCCTGCTCGACCGCCACGGCGACTTCTTCTTCCTGGAGATGAACACCCGCGTCCAGGTCGAGCACCCGGTCACGGAGCTCGTCACGGGCGTCGACATCGTGCGCGAGCAGATCCTCGTCGCCGCCGGGCAGCCGCTCGGGTACCGCCAG
>CAIQOY010000336.1 GCA_903873565.1 uncultured Actinomycetes bacterium | reverse complement strand
GCCGGTCGTCGCGCGGGCAGCCGTGCCCGACGCCCCGCCGGCGCCGGCGCTGCCGAGCCTGCGGATGGCCGCGCTGCCCGCCGGGGACGGCGCGGCGGTGCTGGCCGTGGCGGAGCGCCTGCTCGCCCTCGGCATCCGCGAGGAGCCGCCGGGGTCGAACGGCGGGGCGGCCGTCCTCGCGCTGACCGACGGCAACCGCGAGCCCTGGTGCGCGGACTTCGTGTCCTGGGTCCTGCGCGCCGCGGGCCGGCCCTTCACGGGCGGGGCCTCCGGCGGCTGGCGCCTGGCCTGGACGCCCGACGTGCGCGCGTGGTTCCTCGCCCGGGACCGCTACCGCCCGCGGCTCGTCGCGGACCCGGCGCCCGGCGACGTGATCTGGTTCGGGCACGGGCACGTCGGGATCGTCCGGCGCGTCGGGCCGGACCTGATCGAGACGATCGAGGGCAACGCCGACGACCGCGTGCGGGTGCGGGAGTACCCGGGCTGGCGCGCGGACACCCGGATCGACGGCTTCGGGCGGCCGTAGGCGACCCCGGGTCGCTAGGATGGGCGCGTCCGCGACCCGGGAGATCCCTCGTGCCACGCCGCCTCGCCACCCTTCTCGCCGTCCTCGCCGCCCTGATGATCGCCGTCCCGCTCGCGGGCGCCCGCCCGGCGCCGGCGGAGCGCGCCAGCGCGGGGACGATCACCCTCGCCTTCCAGGGCCCGCTGACCGGCGCCCAGTCGGCCAACGGCAAGGACCAGCTGCGCGGCGTCAAGCTCGCCGTGCGCGAGATCAACGCCGCCGGCGGCGTCATGGGCATGCAGCTGCGGCTGATCAGCGGCAACGACAAGGCCGATGCGGACCTCGGCGCCGCCGTGGCCGAGGCGGTCGCGGCCAAGGACCCGTACGCCGTGGTCGGGCCGTACAACTCGTCGGTCGGGCTGGAGTCCCTGCCGGTCTACGCGCAGGCCGGCGTCATCCCGATGCGGATGACCTCCCTCGACGAGACCTCGAAGTACGGCGCCACGGTGCAGCCGATGAACTCGCAGATCTCGCCGGTCGAGATCGCGTGGATGAAGCAGAACCAGGCCGGCAAGGTCTCGATCCTGTGGGATCCGAGCGCCTACACGAAGGGCATGGCCGACCGCATGTACCGGGCGCTCGACAAGATGGGCGTCCTCGTCACCAAGATCGAGATCGATCCCGCGGCGACGGACTACACGGCCGTCGTGCGCCAGGCCCTGACGAACAACCCCGACACGGTCTACGTCAGCACCTACTACCCGCAGGGCGCGCTGATCGCGAAGGCGCTCAAGGCGGAGGCGGACGCGGGCAACGACGCGCGCTGCTTCATGGGCCTCGCCAACCAGGAGCAGGCCTTCATCACCGATGCGGGCGTCGCGGCGGCCTCGCGCTGCACCTTCAGCGGCGCGCCGACGCCGACGCAGTTCGCGAACGCCAAGGCCAAGGCGTACGTGAAGAGCTACACGAAGGCCTACGGCGCGGCCCCGGGCACGTGGGGCATCTTCACCTACGACTCGGTCTACGTCCTCGCGGCGGCGATCGAGAAGGGCGGCGCGATCGACGCGGACGCCACGCGCCAGGCGCTCTTCGCCACCAGGAACCTGCAGGGCGCGACGGGGCCGATCACGATCGCGAAGGGGACGGGCAACCGCACGAACGTGCCGGTGGCGATCCTCACGGTCAGCAGGAAGGGGACGTTCGTCCTCGAGGACCTGGTCACGTAGGAACCCGCGGGGAATAGGGCGCCCGATGCGCTCGTCTACCGGGGTAGGCGGGCGCGGGCGCCGCCGACGATGGGCCCTCGGGCCCCGAGCCAAGGAGCACGCATGGCGGACGCCATCGACATCACCAGCGCGAACTTCCAGGGGGAGGTCATCGAGTCCGACCTGCCCGTCCTGATCGACTTCTGGGCCGAGTGGTGCGGCCCCTGCAAGGCGCTCTCGCCGATCATCGACGAGCTCGCCGGCGAGTACGCCGGGCGGGTCAAGATCGCCAAGCTCGACGTCGACGCCGAGCCGGGCCTCGCCGGCCAGTACAACGTGCTGTCGATCCCGATGGTCGCGCTGTTCAAGGACGGCGAGGTCGTGGAGCGCTCGGTCGGCCTGAAGCCGAAGGACCGGCTCGTCGCCGATCTGAACCTCGGGGCGCACGCGGGCTGAGGCCCGCCGCGCCGGACGGACGGGAGCGCGCGTGGCCTACGCGCCGATCGAGGACCACGGGATCATCGGCGACCTGCACTCGGTCGCCCTGGTCGACATGCGCGGGACGATCGACTGGTACTGCTGCCCGCGCTTCGACTCGCCGAGCGTGTTCGGGGCGATCCTCGACGACGAGCGGGGCGGGCGCTTCCGGATCGGCCCCGTCGACGCGGGCGGCCGCACGAAGCAGCTCTACCTGCCCGACACGAACGTCCTGATCACGCGCTTCCTCTCCGACACGGGCGTCGGCGAGGTGATGGACTTCATGCCCGTCGGCTCGGCCGAGGAGGACCGCCACCGGATCGTGCGGATGGCGCAGTGCGTGCGCGGCGAGGTCCACTTCCAGCTCGACTGCGCGCCGCGCTTCGACTACGGCCGCACGCCGCACGAGCTGCACTGCGACAGCCACGGCGCGATCTTCGAGACGGACGCCCTGCGCCTCGCGCTCGACTCGCCCGTGCCCCTGTCGACCGACGGCGGCGACGTGCACGCGTTCTTCTCGCTGAAGGCCGGCGAGCGGCGCACGTTCGTGCTCGAGCGGATCCCCGACGAGGGCCACTCGGCGCGGCCCTTCCCCGAGGAGGTCTGCCAGCACCTCTTCCAGGAGACCGTGGAGTACTGGCGCGGGTGGCTGCGGCAGTGCACCTACCGGGGCCGCTGGCGCGAGACGGTGCGGCGCTCGGCGCTGGCGCTGAAGCTGCTCTGCTACCGGCCGACGGGGGCGATCGTGGCGGCGCCGACGACGTCCCTGCCGGAGGGGATCGGCGGGTCGCGCAACTGGGACTATCGCTACACGTGGATCCGCGACGCCTCGTTCACGCTGTACGCCTTCCTCAAGCTCGGCTTCACCGAGGAGGCGCGCGACTTCATGCGCTTCCTCAAGGCGCGCGCCCTCGAGCAGCACTCGTCGAACGCGGGCCCGCTGCAGATCATGTACGGCATCGACGGGCGCCACTCGCTCGACGAGCACGAGCTCGGCCACCTCGAGGGCTACCGCCACTCCGCGCCCGTCCGGGTCGGCAACGGCGCGGCCGGGCAGCTGCAGCTCGACATCTACGGCGAGCTGATCAACAGCATCTACCTCTACGACAAGCGCGGCGAGCCGATCGACTACGAGCTCTGGCGCGTGGTGGTGGAGCTGCTCGAGTGGCTCGGCGAGCACTGGGACCAGCCCGACGCCGGGATCTGGGAGGTGCGCGGCGGCCCGCAGGACTTCACCTACTCGCGGCTGATGTGCTGGATCGCCTTCGACCGCGCGCTCCGGATCGCCCAGGCGCGTGGCTTCCCGTGCCCGCGCACGCAGTGGCGGGAGACGCGCGACCGCATCTTCGAGCAGATCATGGAGCGCGGCTACTCGAGGACGAAGGGCGCCTTCGTGCAGGTCCTCGACGGCGACGTCCTCGACGCCGCCACGCTGATGATGGTGATGGGGCACTTCGTGGCCCCGAACGACCCCCTGATGACCTCCACGCTCGACGCGATCCGCGCGGAGCTCGTGACGGACTCGCTGGTCTACCGCTACGACCCGGCGCTGGCGGCGCCCGACGGGGTCGGCGGCGACGAGGGCACCTTCTCGATCTGCTCCTTCTGGTGGGTCGAGGCGCTGGCCCGCGCGGGCCGGCTCGAGGAGGCCCGCCTGGCCTTCGAGAAGATGCACACCTACGCCAACCACCTCGGCCTCTACTCGGAGGAGATCGGGCCCTCCGGCGAGGCCCTCGGGAACTTCCCGCAGGCCTTCACGCACCTGTCCCTGATCTCCGCCGCGCTCTACCTCGACCGGGCGCTCGACCACCCCCGCTGAGGCGCCGGCGGCCGCGGGCGGGTGCGGTAGGGTTCGCGCCGTGAACATCGCGGACCCCGCCCAGGCCCTCAAGGCGCGCGCCCGCCGCTACGGCTTCCAGGTCTTCCTGCAGCCGGACCGCCCGTCGGGCTGGCTGGTGCTCGTGCGCCCCGCGGGCGAGAGCCTGCGCGACCCCGCCCGGGCCTCGGCCGCGACGCGCGACGAGGCGATCGCCGTGGCCGGGCGGCTGTTCGAGCAGGAGCTCCTGGACCAGCTCGTCGACACCCTCACCGCGGCCGGCGTCGACGTGCCGAACTGGCAGCCGGGGATCGTCTGGGAGGACCACATCGACGCCCTCCACGCCGCCGTGCGCGAGCACGGCCTGCGCGTCTAGGCGGCGCGGTGGCCCCGGCCCGCCCGCGGATCGCGGTCGTCGGCCACGTCGAGTGGGTGCTGTTCGGCCGCGCGCCGCGCCCGCCCGCGACGGGCGAGATCGTGCACCTCGCCGACCCCTTCGAGGAGCCGGCCGGGGGCGGGGCGGTGGCGGCGATCCAGATCCGCCGGGGCGGCGCCGAGGTGATCTTCGCGACGGCGCTCGCGGACGACGCCGAGGGCCGGGCGACCCGCGAGCGCATGGCCGCGGAGGGCATCGACCTGCGCGTCGCCGAGCGGCCGGGGCGGCAGGCCCGGGCCGTCACGATCCTCGACGACACGGGCGACCGCACGATCATCGTCTCGCAGCCGAACGCCTACCCGCGCGCCGACGACGACCTCGGCTGGGCCGACCTCGACGGCTGCGCCGCGGCCTACGCGACCTGCGGCGAGCCGAGCGCGATCGTCGAGGCCCGGCGCGTCGGGGCGCTCGTCTGCTCGGCGCGGCAGATCGACGCGCTGGAGGAGAGCGGCGTGGTCGCCGACGTGGTGGTGGGATCGCTGTCGGACGCGGGGGAGGCGGTGGACTTCCGGGTGCTGGGACGCTCGACGCGGGCGATCGTGCTGACGGACGGGACGCGCGGCGGGCGCTGGATGTCACTCGACGACTCGGGGCTCTGGTCAGCGCAGCCCCTGCCGGGCGAGGCCATGGACAGCTACGGGGCGGGTGACTCGTTCGCGGCGGGGCTGACCTACGCGCTGGGCCGCGGGCTCGCGCTCGGCGACGCGGTCGAGGTGGGGGCGCGCTGGGGCGCCGAGGCGGTCTGCCGGCGCGGGCCGTACGGGGGCTGAGCGCGACATGCGCGCGGGCGTGGGCGGGATCACCGGTGGGGTATTGACTGTGCAGTCAGTTCGGTGTTACGGTCCGCTCGTTCGGCTTGAGGAGGCCCCCGTGAAGCGTTCCCGTTCGTTCGTCGCAGCGCTGTTCGTCCTCGTGGTGCTGGCCGTGCCGGGATCGGCGCTGGCT
>CAIQOY010000335.1 GCA_903873565.1 uncultured Actinomycetes bacterium | reverse complement strand
CCCGGGGCGCGTGACGGATCCGCGCGGATCCGCGCGAGACCGGCGCCGATCCGGCACGGACACGTGCGCCGACCGCTTGGTACGCTGGGCGCGAGATGACGGACACACCCCGCAACGGACGCCGCACGGAGCCGCGCAGCCACCGACTGATCCCCGAGATCGCCTCGGTGCCGGTGGAGCCGACGCGCACCGACCCCGCTGAGCGGCGTCGGATCCTGGCCGAGCTGGCCTGCATCCGCACCACCGTCGACTTCGATCCCGCCGAGATCATCGGCCGCGACTGATGCCCCGGCGTCCGCGGCAGTCGCGCGGCGTCGTCCCGATCGGCGAGCCCGCCCGCGTCGCCATCGACAGCGCCCTGATCGACACCTCGCTCCTCGTCAGCGCCCTGACGGAGACCCAGCCGGGCCATCGCCTCGCGCGGGACCTCCTCGACGCCCTCGCCGAGGCGGGCACCACCCTCGTCGTCAGTCCGCTGATGGACCTCGAGCTGCCGCAGGCCCTCGCCAACATCGCCGGCCGCGAGGCCGGCCGGGACCGGCGGGCGGGGCTCGCCGACGGGCGCGTGCGACGCCGGTCGGCGACGATGACGCGGGCGGCCGTCGAGCGCTGGCAGCGCTACCTCGAGACGATCCGCTGGGTCCGAGCGCCGCTCGAGCCGGCCATCGAGGCGGCGCCGGCGATCATGTTCACGACCGGCCTGCGCTCGTACGACGCGGCGATGGCCGCCACGGCGATCGCGCACCGCTGCGACGCGATCGCGACCTTCGACGTCGACTTCGGGCGGCTGCACGAGGTCGACGTGCCGCTGCTCCTGACCGACGCCCGGCGGGCCGGGCGGATGCGGGATCTGCGGGGCGCCGCCCGGCCGATCTAGGCGCCCGGGAAATCCTTGCCCGACCAGCGGTTACCCCATAGGATGCCGACCGGGGCCGAGGCCCCGGGGACCACCACCGAGAGAGGAGCCGACATGGCCTGGGATTACGCCGCGCTGGCGAGCGCACCGCAGACCTACTTCGACGCCGTCGACGCGCAGGACGTCGAGCTGATCGTCTCGCACTTCGCCGACGACGCCACGCTGACGATCCAGACCGCGAACGTCACGCACAGCGGCAAGGACGAGATCCGCCGGATGTTCTCCGACTTCACGGAGAACTCCGTCTTCATCGAGCACCAGATCCACAACATGGTGGTCGAGGCCGACAAGGGCAAGGTGTCCACCGAGCAGGACTACCGCGGCGAGCTCAAGGACGGCACCAAGAACGACATGTACAACTGCAACTTCTTCGACTTCGACGAGGACGGGAAGTTCAAGCGCGTCATCATCTGGATGGCGGGGACGAGCCCGCTGGTCTAGCGTGAAGCCGCGCGCGTCCGCCTTCTGGCGGGCGCGCGCGGAGTGCGCGCGCCGGGCGCCCGCCCGCCGCGCCCCGTGGAGGAGGGGGAGATGACCGATTCGTTCCTGGGCAGGGTCCCCGTGCCGATCCTGCTCGGCATCACGATGTTCTTCTGGGGGGCCGCGTTCAACGCGACCGACATCGCGTTCGACTACGCGCCCGCCGGCATCATCACCTTCCTGCGCGCCGCGATCGCCACGGTGCTCCTGCTCGCCCTGATGCCCGTCCTCGGCGGCTCGATCCCCCGCTCCCGGCAGGTCTGGTTCTTCGCGCTCCTCGTCGGCGCGGGCTCGACCACCCTGTCCCTCGCCGGCCTCGGCCTCGGCACCCAGTACGCGGGCCCCGCGATCGCCTCGGTGCTGCTCAACTCGGCGCCCTTCTTCGCGGTGCTGTTCGCCCGCGTGTCCCTGCACGAGCGGATCATGCTGCTGCGCGCCGTGGGCCTCGTCGTCGGCTTCGTCGGCGTGGTGATCATCGTGCTCTCGAACCCGACCGAGACGGGCTCGGGCGGCGAGTTCGTGTTCGGCGTCGTCGCGGTGATGGTCGGCGCCGTCGGCTACGCCGCCTCGAGCGTGGTCGTGCGCTGGATGAGCGTGAGGGACATCCAGGTCGACCTGTGGGGCTTCACCTGGGCCCAGTTCCTCTGCGGCACGGTGCTGCTGATCCCGTTCCTGTTCCTCTCGGGCGACCCGTCGACGACGCAGTGGGGCGAGCCGGGCTTCTGGATCTCGATGGCCTTCCTCGGCCTCGGCCCGCAGCTGGTCGCCTACGTCTGCTTCTTCGTGGCCCTCGCCCGCTGGCCCTCCGGCCGCGTGATGGCCTGGTCGTTCCTGCCGCCCGTGGTGGCCGGCGTGATCGAGATCCTGCGCGGCAACATCCCGGGCGCCGTGACGCTGATCGGCATGGCCGTCACCGTGGCCGGCGTGGCGATCGTCAACCACCCGAAGGCCGAGGCGCCCGACGACCATCCGGTCGCCACCCTCGACCCCGACGCCGAGCACGCCGTCGAGCACCCCGACTCCTGAGAGGCCGACCCCCATGACCCCGCTGCCCGACCGCCCCCTGCACGACTGGAGCTGCTTCGAGATCGCGGCCGCGGTGCGCGGCGGCGAGGTCTCGGCGGAGGAGGTCGTCGAGCACCACCTGCGCCGGATCGAGGAGCGCGCGGACCTCAACGCCTTCATCACGGTCTGCGCCGAGGAGGCGCTGCACGACGCGCGCACGCTGCCGCGCCACCGCCGCCAGGGCCTCCTGGCCGGCGTGCCGTTCGGGCCCAAGGACCTGTTCGACACGGCGGGCATCCGCACCACCGCCGGCTCGGCCCACTTCAGAGACCACGTGCCGGGCACGACCGCCGTCGCCGTGCAGCGGCTCGTCGACCAGGGCGCGATCGTCGTGGGCAAGACCAACCTGTCGGAGTTCGCGTGGGGCGTGACGACCCAGAACGTGCACTACGGGTTCTGCCAGAACCCCCGCCACCCGGGCCGGATCGCCGGCGGCTCGTCGGGCGGCTCGGCGGCCGGACTCGCCGCGGGGCTGTTCGCGATCACGCTCGGCACCGACACCGGCGGCTCGATCCGGATCCCGTCGGCGGCCTGCGGCGTGTCCGGCTGGAAGGGCCCCTGGGGGCAGGTGCCCGAGGACGGCTGCTACCCGCTGATCCCGCAGATGGACCACGTCGGGCCGATGGCCCGCACCATGGCCGAGAACATGCTCGCCCTCGAGGCGATGGGCGTGATGGAGCGCCCCGCCCCGCGCCTGAGCGGCCTGCGCATCGGCGTCCTGCACCCGACGCCCGCCGCCGACGCGATGGCCGCGCTCGGCAACGAGGTCGTCGAGGCCGAGCTGCCGAACTACGACGCGCTGTTCCCGCTCTTCGCCGCGTGGGCGGCCGACACGCACCGGGAGCTGATCGAGACCCGCTGGGACGAGTACTCGCCCGACCTCCAGCGCAAGCTCACGCTCGGCCGCGAGATGCCGGCCGTCGCCTACCTGCAGGCCGAGCGCGACATGGAGGCGTACCGCTTCCGCTGCGAGCGCGAGCTCAGCCACGACATCCTGATCAACCCGACGATCCCCGTGCCACTGCCCTCCGTCGAGGAGCCCGAGACCTTCGAGCTGCGGCTGGCGATGACCCCGTACACGCGGGCCTTCAACCACCTCGGCTGGCCGTCCTGCACGACCCGCGACGGGCTGATGATCACGGGCCGCGACGCCGCCACGGTGATGGCCGCGGCGCTCGCCTGGGAGGACACGATCGAGGCGCCGCCGGTGACCTGCTGATGGGCGCGCCCCTCGGCCCCGACGCGGCGCTGAGCGCCTCCTTCGACGCCGTCGGCGAGGCGCGCGAGGTGGCCGGGGTGCGCAAGGACACCCTGCACCTGGGAGCCACGCCGGTGACGCGCGCCGTCTACCCGGCGGGCTGGCTGCACAGCCGCGACTTCGAGCCGGCGCCCTGCGCGGACACGCACGTCGGCTACTGCGCGGCCGGGCGCCTGAGGGTCTGGTGGGAGGACGGCACCGAGCTCGTCGTGTCGGCGGGCGACGCCTTCGTGCTGCCGCCCGGCCACGACGCCGAGTGCCTCGAGGAGTGCACGCTGATCCAGTTCGACGGGGGCGAGTCGGCCCGGGAGCGGTTCGGGCTGTGACGCGCATCCTCGTCGTCAACCCCAACACCACGCAGGCGATGACCGACGAGATCGCCGCGGCGGCGCGCGCCGTCGCCCGCCCCGACACGGAGATCACCTGCGTCTCGCCGGAGGCCGGCCCGCGCTCGATCGAGGGCTTCGCCGACGAGGCGATCGCCGCCTACCACGTGCTCGAGCTGGTCACCCGCACGCGGGGCGAGTACGACGGCTACGTGATCGCCTGCTTCGGCGACCCGGGCCTGCACGCCTGCCGCGAGGTCGCCGACGTGCCCGTGGTCGGGATCGCCGAGGCCGCGATGCACATGGCGAGCCTCGTCGCGCACCGCTGGTCGATCGTGACCGTGATCCCCCGCGTCGAGCCGTTCCTGGCCGAGGCCGTCCAGCGCGCCGGGATGCGCGAGCGCTGCGCCTCGATCCGCTGCACGCCGCTCTCGGTGCTCGAGATCGAGGCCGACCTCGAGCGCACGAAGCGCCTGATCGTCGAGCACGCGCGCCTGGCGATCGACGAGGACGGCGCCGAGGCGATCCTGCTCGGCTGCGCCGGGCTCGGCCCGATCGACAAGGCGATGCAGGAGGCCCTCGGGGTGCCCGTCCTCGACGGCACCTCGTGCGCCGTGCCGCTCGTCGAGGCGCTCTGCGCCTACGGGGTCACGACCTCGAAGGCTAAGGCCTTCAAGGCGCCCGAGCCGAAGGAGCTGGTCGGCTGCCCGGCGAGCCTCGTCGCCGCCTGGGCCCGCGCGGGGCGGGAGGGCGGGGCGTGAGCCGCGTCGTCGGCGTCGACATCGGCGGCACCTTCACGGACCTGATGCTGTTCGACCAGACGGCGGGCGCCGTGCACGTCCACAAGGTGCCCTCCACCCCGGCCGCGCCCGAGCAGGCGATGGTCGAGGGCCTCGTCGAGCTCTGCCGGATGGCCGGCATCGGCCCCGGCGAGGTGACGGGCGTCTTCCACGGCACCACCGTGGCCACGAACGCCGTCCTCGAGTTCGAGGGCGCCGAGGTCGGGCTGATCACGACGCGCGGCTTCCGCGACGTCGTGCACATCGGCCGCCACCAGCGCCCCCAGCACTACAGCGTCGTGCAGGACATCCCCTGGCAGGCGCGGCCGTTCGCCCGGCGCCGCCACCGCCACGTCGTCTCCGAGCGGATCGCCCCGCCGACCGGCGAGGTCGTGGTGCCGCTCGACGAGGACGAGGTGCGCGCCGCCGCCGAGGCCCTCAAGGCCGACGGCATCGAGGCGGTCGCGGTCTGCTTCCTCTTCTCGTACCTCAACCCCGCCCACGAGGAGCGCGCCGCCCGGATCGTGCGCGAGGTCATGCCGGAGGCCTTCGTCACCACCTCGGCGGGGATCGTGCCGCAGTTCCGGGAGTTCGAGCGCTTCACCACCGCCCTGATGAGCGCCTTCGTGGGCCCGGGCACGGGCCGCTACCTCGAGCGCCTCGACGCGGCCCTCAAGGGCGCGGGCGTCGAGGGCGAGCTGCACGTGATGATGTCGTCGGGCGGCGTGGCCAGCGTCCGCGCCGCCGCCGAGCGGCCCGTCACCCTGCTGCTCTCGGGCCCGGCCGCCGGCATCCTCGGCGGCCAGTGGGCGGGCGCGCTCTCGGGCCGCGACCGGCTGATCACCTTCGACGTCGGCGGCACCAGCGCGGACATCGGCATCGTCACCCCCGACGGCGTCGCCGAGGCCTCCGCCCGCGACACCTGGGTCGGCGGCTACCCCCTGCTGGTGCCGATGCTCGACGTGCACGCGATCGGCGCGGGCGGCGGCTCGATCGCCTTCGTCGACGAGGGCGGCGCCTTCCGCGTCGGCCCGCGCAGCGCCAAGGCCCGCCCCGGCCCCGCCTGCTACGGCCACGGCGGCACCGAGCCCACGATCTCCGACGCGCACCTCGTGCTCGGCCGCCTCGACCCCGAGCGCTTCCTCGGCGGGCGCATGCGCCTCGACCGGGCCGCCGCCGAGGCCGCGATCGCCCCGCTCGCCGCCGAGCTCGGGATGGACCCGCTCGACGCGGCCCAGGGCATCCTCACCATCGCCAACGCCAACATGGCCCGCGCGATCCGCTCGCGCACGATCGAGAAGGGCCACGACCCCCGCGACTTCGCGCTGGTCGCCTTCGGCGGGGCCGGCCCCCTGCACGCCGCCGAGGTGGCGGAGCTGCTCGGCGTGCCCGAGGTGCTGGTGCCGCCCTTCCCGGGCATCACCTCCGCCAACGGCCTGCTCACCAGCGACCTCAAGTACGACCTGATGCGCACCGTCTTCATGGTCGAGGGCGCCGTCGACCAGGACCGCGTCAACCGCGAGCTCGACGAGCTCGAGGCCACCCTGCGCGGCTGGCTCCACGCGGACGGCGTCGCCGACGCCGACATCGAGGTGCAGCGCGCGCTCGACTGCCGCTACGTCGGCCAGGGCTACGAGCTGCGCGTGCCGCTCGCCCCCGGCGCCTTCGCCGAGGCGGCGCTCGGGCGCTTCCACGAGCTGCACGCCCGGGAGTACGGCAAGGCGCACGGCGACCCGATCGAGATCGTCAACGCGCGCGTCACCGCGATCGGCCGGCGCCCCACCGTCGACCGGCTGCCCGTGCCCTCCGGCGAGCTCGCGGACGCGCTCGTGGCAACGCAGGCCGTGCGCTTCCCCGGCCCCGGGGGCCTCGTCGCCCATGAGGCGCCGTTCTACGAGCGCCCGCGGCTGCCCGTCGGGGCGGCCTTCCCCGGCCCGGCGATCGTGCTGCACGCCGACACCACCACCGTGGTGCCGCCCGGCTGGTCGGCCGTCGCCGACGACGCCGGCAACCTGATCCTGACCCGGGAGGGAGCGGCGTGAGCGCCGCGCGGCTCGACCCCGTGACCACCGCCGTGATCGCCGGCGGCCTCGACTCGATCGCGGTCGAGATGGGCCACAAGCTCGCGCGCATGTCGTACTCGTCGATCATCCGCGAGTCGGAGGACTTCGGCTGCGCGCTCTGCGACGCGGGCGCCAACCAGCTCTGCGAGTCGGTGCAGTCGACGCCGCTGCAGTCCGGGCCGATCCCGGGCTACGTGCGCGGCATCCAGCGCCGCTTCGACGAGCTCGGCCTCGCCTGGCGCCCCGGCGACGTCGTGATCCACAACCACCCCTACTACGGGGCCTCGCACCAGCCCGACGTCGGCTTCATCGTGCCCGTCTTCCACGCGGGCGAGCTGGTCGGCTTCTCCGGCACCACCGCCCACCACCTCGACCTCGGCGCGCTCACGCCCGGCACCTGCGGCATCGTCGACGCCTCCGACGCCTACGCGGAGGGCCTGCACTTCAACGCCCTCAAGATCGAGGACGAGGGCCGCCCCAACGAGGTGCTCTGGCAGCTGATCCGGGACAACGTGCGCGCCCCCCACCTCGTGGTCGGCGACATGGAGGCCCAGGTCACGGCGGCCAAGATCGGCGCCGAGCGGATGGCCGAGCTGATCGCCCACCACGGCCTCGAGACGTTCCGGCTGGCCTGCGCCGACGTGATGGACTACTCGGACCGCATGCTGCGCCGCGAGATCGCGAAGCTGCCGGACGGCACGTACGCGGCCGAGGGCCTCCTCGACGGCTACCCCGACCACCCCGACCCGCGCTACCGCGACCTGCGCATCCGGGTGGCCGTGACCATCGCGGGCGACGAGCTCACCGTCGACCTCACCGGCACCTCCGAGCAGATCGACCTGCCGCTCAACATGCCCTTCGTCGGCACCGTCGACCTCGCGGTCTGGGT
>CAIQOY010000334.1 GCA_903873565.1 uncultured Actinomycetes bacterium | reverse complement strand
GCGAAGGACCGCGTCTGGTGGGGGCCGGTCAACCGCCCGATCTCGCCGGAGCACAACGCGCGGATCCGCGAGGACCTCGTCGCCTTCCTCAACGACGGCGACGTCTACGTCCTCGACGCCTGGGCGGGCGCCCACCCCGACCACCGCGTCGCGGTCCGCGTCGTGTCGAAGTCGGCGTGGCACCTGATGTTCGCGCAGACGATGCTGATCCCGGCGAACGCCGACGAGATCCCGTCCCACGATCCCGAGGTGGTCATCCTCCACGCGCCCGAGTTCCAGGCTGACCCCGAGGTCCACGGCACCCGCGTCAGCGGCTTCGTGACCGTCGACTTCACCGCCGGCGAGATCCTGATCGGCGGCACCCGCTACGCCGGCGAGATCAAGAAGTCGGTCTTCACGATCATGAACGACCGCCTGCCGCAGAAGGGCATCCTCTCGATGCACTGCTCGGCCAACGTCGGCGACGACGGCAACGTGGCCGTCTTCTTCGGGCTCTCCGGCACGGGCAAGACGACGCTCTCGACCGACTCGGAGCGCCCGCTGATCGGCGACGACGAGCACGGCTGGGCCGACGACGGCGTCTTCAACATCGAGGGCGGCTGCTACGCCAAGGCGATCAACCTGTCCGCCGAGGCCGAGCCGGAGATCCACGCGACCACGTCGATGTTCGGGACGATCATCGAGAACGTCGTGATGGACCCCGCCACGCGCGTGATCGACTTCGCGGACGGCTCGATCACGGAGAACACCCGCGTCGCCTACCCGCTGACCTCGATCCCGGGCAGCGTCCGCGCGGGCCGCGCCGGCACGCCGACCGCGGTCGTGCTCCTGACGGCCGACGCGTTCGGCGTCCTGCCGCCCGTCGCGCGGCTGACCCCCGAGCAGGCGATGTACCACTTCCTGTCGGGCTACACCGCGAAGCTGGCCGGCACCGAGGTCGGCGTGACCGAGCCGCAGACGACCTTCTCGACCTGCTTCGGCGCGCCCTTCCTCGCCCAGGACCCGGGCGTCTACGCCCGCATGCTCGGCGAGCGCCTCGAGGCCACCGGCGCGTCGGCGTGGCTCGTCAACACCGGCTGGACCGGCGGCCCCTACGGGGTCGGCTCGCGCATGCCGATCGCCGCGACCCGTGCGCTCGTGCGCGCCGCCGTCAACGGCGAGCTCGACCAGGTGGAGACCGCGCCGGACCCGATCTTCGGGCTGCACATCCCCGTCGCGGTCCCCGGCGTCGACAGCACGCTGCTCAACCCCGTCGACACCTGGGACGACAAGGCCGCCTTCGAGACGACCGCCCGGCGACTGGCCGCGCAGTTCGTCAAGAACTTCGAGCAGTACGCGGCGATGGTGCCCGCGTCCGTGCTGGCCGTCGCGCCCGACCCGGGCGACGAGGTCGCGCCGGACTTCGGCGCCGAGGGCTAGGGCCTAGCCGACGAGCTCGTAGCCGCGCGTGGTGATGCGGTAGACGTTGACGGTCGCGCCCTCGAGCTCATGCTCGGGGGTGAACGCGACGGGCGTGCCGAGGATCGTCTCCTCGAGGCGCACGTCCGGCATCGCCTGCAGGACGCCGCGGCGCGTGACCGTCCCGTCCTCCGCGCAGGCGGCGTAGGCGGCGGTCAGCACGACCTGCATC
>CAIQOY010000333.1 GCA_903873565.1 uncultured Actinomycetes bacterium | reverse complement strand
CGACGGCGCGGGCGCCCGCGTCCCGGTCGGGCAGGGTCGAGGCGATGACCGGCGGCCGCCCGATCCGCTCGACGTCCCGGTCGAGCGCGCGCCAGAAGCGCTCGGCGTCCGCGGCGTCGGCCGGCGGCAGCGGGTCGATCAGCACGATCCCGTCCGGGTGCTCGTGGTAGACGCAGTTGCCCTCGGCGCCGTCCGCGGCCGCGGCGGTCCAGCGCCAGAGGCCGTCGGCGAGGCGGTCGACCCGCATCAGGCCCCGAGCCAGCCGTCGATCAGCCGGCGGGCGATGCTGGAGGGCGGCGGCAGGACGGGCAGGGCGTCGCGGGTGAACCAGCCGAGGCTCTCGAGCTCGGCCGGATCGAGCTGGATGTCCCCCGACGCCCACTCGGCCGTGAAGCCGAGCATCAGCGAGTGCGGGAACGGCCAGCTCTGGCTCCCGAACCAGCGCGGCTCGGTGATCTCGATGCCCGCCTCCTCGCGCACCTCGCGGCGGACGGCGTCCTCCGCGCTCTCGCCCGGGTCGACGAAGCCGGCCAGGGTCGAGTGCATCCCGGGCGGGAAGTGCGCCGAGCGGCCGAGCAGGATCTCGTCGCCGCGGGAGACGAGCATGATCACGGCGGGGGAGTGGCGCGGGTAGGCGCGGTAGCCGCAGGCGGGACAGGCACGGGCGCGCTCGGCGTCGAGGCGCTCGGTCGCGGTGCCGCAGACCCCGCAGAAGCGGTGCGTGCGGTCCCACTCGGCCAGCTGGAAGGCGCGTCCGGCGAGCGCCCAGTGGGCGTCCGAGAGGCGTCCGTGCAGGGGCCGCAGGGGCTCCAGCGCGAAGCCGGCGGGCACGGCGGCCCCGTCGGCCAGCGCGGCGGCCTCGACCGCGACCCCCGCGAGCCGCCCGACGTGGACGGTGTCGCCGGGCACGTGCGCGCCGAGCTCGGCCCGGCTCGGCAGCCGCGGCGCATCCGGGTCGGCGACGACGAGCGCGGCGCCCGCGAAGAGGACGACGAGGTCCGCGTCCGCGGGGTCGTCGGGGCGGCGGATCGCGGGTGCGAAGTCCATCGCGGGGAGCATCGCACGGATTCGGGGCAGCGCCGACCCGGTAGCGGGTTGACACCGCGTGAGGCCGCATGGCTACGCGGATAACGGGTGGGAAGGAGATCGGCAGGGGACCGCGAACTGGCGCCCTATGACTCCCACCGCCACTGCTCCGGCCCTGTCGCCCTCCGAGGCGGCGCAGCGCCTCCGGGTCGCGCCGAGCGCGGCGCGACCGGCCCACGTCATCTCGATGGCCAACCAGAAGGGCGGCGTCGCCAAGACGACGTCGACCGTCAACCTCTCCGCGGCCCTCCGCGAGCGGGGCAAGCGGGTGCTGACCATCGACCTCGATCCGCAGTCCAACCTGACGATGAGCTTCGGGATCAACCCGGAGACGCTCGAGCGCTCGATGTTCGACGTGCTGGTCCATCGCGTGCCGATCGCGGACGTCATCCACCAGCGCGAGGTCGACGTCGCGGCCGCCTCGATCGACCTGGCGGGCGCCGAGCTCGCCCTGGCCTCCGCGATCGGGCGGGAGCGCACGCTCGAGAAGGCGATCGCCGCGGTGCGGATGGACTACGACTACATCCTGATCGACACGCCGCCGTCGCTCGGCCTGCTGACCATCAACGCGTTCACGGCCTCGAACGGCGTGATCGTGCCCGTCCAGTGCGAGTACCTGTCGCTGCGCGGCCTCGTGCAGCTCGAGTCGACGCTGCAGATGATCCGCGAGAACCTCAACGGCGAGGTCCGGATCGAGGGGATCCTGCCGACGATGGTCGACAAGCGCACCGTGCACGCGCGCGAGGCGATCGACCTCCTGACCGAGAACTTCGGCGACATCGTGTTCAAGACGCGGATCCGCAAGTCCGTGAAGCTCGCCGAGGCCCCGGTCCGCGGGGGCTCCGTGCTTTCCTATCAGCCAGACGGTCCCGGCGCCATGTCCTACCGGGCCCTCGCCGAGGAGGTGCTCAGCCGTGACGAATAAGCGTGCCAGCATGCACGACGGCCCCCTGGCCGATCTGTTCCGCGCCACGGATGCGGCCCGCGAGGCCGACGTCCAGCGCGACCCGAGCCCCACCTCGGACGAGACGCGGATGATGGAGCCGCCGGTCCAGGCCGCACCCGACCCCGTCGACGCGCCGCCCGTCACGACCCCGCACATCCAGCCCGTCCCCGACCCGGTCGACGAGCCGGAGGAGCGGCCCGCCGCCGCCTTCGCGCGCGGCGACGTCAAGGGCTCGCCGCTCGCCCGCGAGGTGTCCGGCAACGCCTACCTGGCGGTGATCCGCGTGGTCGGCGTCGGCGGCGCCGGCGTCAACGCGGTCGACCGCATGATCGACGCCGGGATCCGCGGCGTCGAGTTCATCGCCGTCAACACGGACGCCCAGCAGCTGAGCGCGTCCGAGGCCCCGACGCGCATCCACATCGGCGATGCCCTCACGAAGGGCCTCGGCGCCGGCGCGCGCCCCGAGATCGGGCGCGAGGCGGCCGAGGAGTCCGAGGAGGCGATCCGGGACGCGCTGCGCGGCTCGGACCTCGTCTTCATCGCGGCCGGCGAGGGCGGCGGCACCGGCACGGGCGCCGCGCCCGTGGTGGCCCGCATCGCCCGCGACATGGGCGCCCTCACCATCGGCATCGTGACCACGCCGTTCCGCTTCGAGGGCGCGCAGCGGCGCGCCCAGGCGGACGCCGGCATGGAGGTGCTGCAGGCCAACGTCGACACGCTGATCGCGATCCCGAACGACCGCCTCCTGCAGGTCCTGGAGCGCGGCGTCTCGATGGTCGACGCGTTCGGCGTCGCCGACGACGTGCTGCGCCAGGGCGTGCAGGGCGTCTGCGATCTGATCACGACGCCCGGCCTGATCAACCTCGACTTCGCCGACGTGCGCACCGTGATGCGCGACGCCGGCACGGCGCTGATGGGCATCGGCATGGCGAGCGGCTCGAACCGCGCCCGCGAGGCCGCCCTGCGCGCCGTCGAGTCGCCGCTGATCGGCCACCAGATCCGCGGCGCCACCGGCATCCTGCTGAGCGTGGCCGGCGGCCCGGACCTCTCGCTGCACGACACGATGGAGATCGCGGAGGTCATCCGCGAGGCCGCCGACGAGTCGTGCAACGTGATCTTCGGCGCCACCGTCGACGAGAACCTCGGCGATCAGGTCTGGGTCACGGTCATCGCGACCGGCTTCGACCGCCCGGCCGGCTCGCGCCCGCTCGAGGCGTCGATGACGGGCGGCGCGTCGATGATCCCGGAGTTCAACGTCTCGGCGTCGGAGCCCGACAAGGGCGACGGCGGGCTGGACGTGCCCGACTTCCTCAAGTAGCGGGCGCTACTCCTCGAGTCCGAGCTCGGCCGCCAGCTCCTCCGGCGTGCGCACGCGCCCGTTGCGGCGCGCCCGCTCCTGCGTCTCGCGCGTCAGCACGAGCCCGCGGTGGATCTCGCCGAGCAGCTCGGTCACGACCTGCACGCGGCGGTTCTCGTCGCGGTCCTCGAGCAGCGACTGCTTGACGTCGTGGCTGAGGTCGACGCGCGCGGCCAGCGCGTAGGCGAGGCCGGGGCCGGGGTCGGGCGCCTCCGGGGCGGATCCCGGCAGCTCCTCGGCGAGCGCGAGGTAGGCCGCGATGGCGGCCTGCTGCGCGTCGGACGGGGCCTCGGCGGGGTCGTCGACGAGCGCGGTCACGATCGCGGAGCGGTAGGAGTGCTCGTCGTGGACCTCGTCGACGCGGATCGCCTCGCCGCCCATCACCACGATGTTGGAGCGGCCGTCGGGGAAGCGCTCGAGCACCTCCTCGACGCGCGCGGTGCAGCCGATGTCGCGCATGCCGTCCTCGTCCGCGTAGATCAGCCCGAACGGGATCTCCTCCTCGAGGCAGCGCTCCAGCATGTCCTGGTAGCGCGGCTCGAAGATGTGGAGCGGGAGCGGCTCGCCGGGGACCAGCACCAGCTCCAGCGGGAAGATCGGGATGTCCATGCCCACGCCCGTAGCGTAGGCCATCGCTACGGTACGGCCATGAGCGCCCTGCCCGCCGACCCCGCCGCGCTGGCCGAGCTCGTCCGCAGCGGCGACCGCCGCGCGGTCGCGCGCGCGATCTCGCGGATCGAGGACGAGGACCCGGCCGCCGAGGGGATCGTCGCGGCGCTGTGGCCGCACGTCGGTCGCGCGCGCGTGATCGGCGTGACGGGCCCGCCGGGCGTCGGCAAGTCGACGCTGGTGGGGGCGCTCGTCTCCGAGGTGCGCCGCCGCGGCGAGACCGTCGGCGTGGTCGCCGTCGACCCGTCGAGCCCCTTCACGCAGGGCGCCGTCCTCGGCGACCGCGTGCGCCTCGTCGAGCACGACACCGACGACGGGGTGTTCTTCCGGTCGATGGGGAGCCGCGGGCGCCTCGGCGGCGTCGCGGAGGCCACGGCGCTGGCGGTCGCGGTGCTGGACTGCGCCGGGTTCGACGTCGTGCTCGTGGAGACGGTGGGAGCCGGGCAGTCGGACATCCGGGTCGCGGACCTCGTCGACGTCGTCGTGCTGGCGCTCCAGCCGGGCAGCGGCGACAGCGTGCAGGCCATCAAGGCCGGCGTGATGGAGATCCCCGACGTGGTCGCCCTGACCAAGAGCGATCTGCCCGGGGTGGACGCCTTCCGGGGCGAGCTGCGCCTCGCCCTCGGCATCGACCCCGAGCGCGCGCCCCTGCTCGTGGAGGTCTCGGTCCCGAACGGCACCGGCGTCGCCGAGGTGCTCGACGCCGCCGAGCGGGCCCGTGCGGGACTCGGCGATGACGGCGTGCGCGCCCGCCGCCGCGCGGGGCGCCTCAACGAGGCCGTGCAGACCGCCGCCGCGCGCGCCGCGGCCCGGGCCGACCGCGTCCTGCGCTCGGACCCCGAGGTCGTGGCCGCGGCCGAGCGGCTCGAGCGCGGCGAGCTCGACCCGCTCGCCCTGGTGCGGCTGATCGAGGCGCGCAGCGGGGAGGCCCCGTGATCGACCTCGACCGCATCCGCGGCGCCGCCGAGCGCATCCGCGGCGTCGCCTTCGAGACCCCGCTCCTGCACTCGCGGCACCTGTCCGACGTGACGGGGGCCGACGTCTGGCTGAAGGCCGAGAACCTCCAGCGCACCGGCTCCTTCAAGATCCGCGGCGCCGCCAACCGCGTGCAGCAGCTGGACGCCGACGAGCGCGCGCGCGGCGTGATCGCCGCCAGCGCGGGCAACCACGCCCAGGGCCTCGCCCTGGCCGCGCAGAGCCTCGGCGTGCCGGCCACGATCTGCATGCCGATCGACGCCTCCCTGACCAAGGTCGAGGCGACGCGCGGCTACGGCGCCCGCATCGAGCTCGAGGGCGTCGCCTTCGACGACGCGCTCGCGCACGCGCTCGCCATCTGCGAGCGCGAGGGGTCGGTGTTCGTCTCGCCGTTCGACGACCCCGACGTGATCGCGGGCCAGGGCACGGTCGGGCTCGAGATCATGGAGGGGATGCCCGACGCCGACCTCGTGGTCGTGCCCTGCGGCGGCGGCGGGCTGATCGCGGGGGTGGCCACGGCGATCCACGCGCTGCGGCCCGCGACGCGCATCGTCGGGGTGCAGGCCGAGGCCTGCGCGCCGTTCGTGCGCGCGCTCGAGACCGGGGTGATCGACTCGGCGCCCTCCGCGGGCACGATCGCCGACGGCATCGCCGTCAAGCGCCCCGGCGAGAACACCTTCCCGATCGTGCGCGACCTCGTGGAGCGCGTGGTCACGGTCGACGACGAGCAGATCGCGGCCGCGATGACGCTGCTCGTCGAGCGCCAGAAGCTGGCCGTCGAGGGCGCGGGCGCGGCCGGCGTCGCGGCGCTCCTGTCGGGGCGCCTCGGCGACCTGACCGGCCAGCGGGTCGTGGTGGTCCTCTCGGGCGGCAACATCGACCTGCTCCTGATGCAGGGCGTCATGCGCCACGGGCTGACGACCGCGGGTCGCTACATGCGCTTCACGACGCGGATGGTCGACCGGCCGGGGTCGCTGCGGGAGTTCCTCGACATCCTCACCGCCGAGCGCGTCAACATCGTGGACATGTTCCACCACCGCGACGGCACCGACCTCGGGGTCAAGGACACCGCGGTCGACATCACGGTCGAGACGCGCGACCACGAGCACGGCGAGCACGTGCTCGCGCGGATCCGCGAGGGCGGCTACCCCGCCGAGCGGATGTCGCTCTCCTAGGCCGTCTGCAGCTGGGCGGAGCCCATGCCGCCGCCGAGCACGGGGCGCACGTCCGCGAACCCGCGCCGGGCGAGGATCGCCGCGCCGATGCCGGCGCGCTGGCTGGACTGGCAGATGACCGCCGTCGGACGGCTCGGGTCGAGGTCGTCGAGGCCCGCGAGGTGCAGCCCGTGCAGCGGGATCTGCCGCGCGCCCGCGAGCGGGAGCGGCAGCTCGTCCTCGTTGCGCACGTCGACGATCTGGAGGCCGTCGCGCTCGGCGAGGAACTCGTCCAGGGTGAGGGGCGGCAGCTGCACGAGGTCGCGCACCTCCGCGGCCGGGAACCAGCCGCGCTGGGTGAAGTGCCCGATCGCCTGCAGCTGGCGGGCGGCCTGGAAGGCCTGGGCCTCGTCGTCGGCGATCAGGACGACGGGGTCGTCCGGGTCGAGGAGGAAGCCGGCGCGCGTGCCGAAGCCGGTCTGGGCGAGCGGCACGTGCCAGGCGCCGCGGGCGAGGCCGTGCACGGCGTCGGCGCTGGAGCGGACGTCGAGGAGCGGCGCGTCGCCCGGCAGCTCGGCGAGCCGCTCGGGCTGGCGCGGGCGCGCGACGAAGGGCCCGCGGTTGGTGTCGACGATGCGGGCGAGGTTCGGGGGCTTGGGCGCGAGGCCCGCGTTGGCGGCGGCCACGAACGCCTCCTCGCCCATCGGCTGCAGCATGTCGTTGAAGCGGCGCTCGAAGCCGAGGGTGGTGGAGGGCTTCGCGCTCATGCCCTTGCCGCAGAGCGAGCCCGCGACGTGCCCCGGGAACACCTCGATGCCGTCGGGGAGCTGCAGGATGCGCTCGTGGAGGGTGCGGTAGAGACCCGCCGCGCCCTCCTCGCCGGCGATCGCGAGGTCCGGGCGCGCGACGTCGCCGACGAACAGGCTGTCGCCGGTCAGGAGCAGCCACGGCTCGTCGGCGCGGGTGTGGTCGATCACCTGCAGCGCGATGTGCTCGGGGCGGTGCCCCGGGGTGTGCATCGCGACGATCTCGATGTTGCCGGTCGTGATCGAGTCGCCGTCGTGCAGCGGGGTGTGCGGGTGGTCGGCCCCGGCCAGCGCCGACACGTAGACGGGGACGCCGAGCTCGAGGGCGAGGATGCCGTGGCCGGAGATGTGGTCGGCGTGCGTGTGCGTCTCGATCACGCCGATCAGGCGCGCCTTGTGGTGCTCCAGCGCGCGCTCGAGCGGCCGCGTGTCGAGCGCGGGGTCGATCACGATCGCCTCGCCGGTGCCCTGGCAGCCGATCAGGTACGAGGCGCACCCGAGGTCGTTGTAGATGAGCTGCTCGAAGATCATGGCCTCAATCCTTTCGCGCGGAGCGGACCTATCACAACTCTACAACTACGTGGTTGGGAAATTCATTCCCGCGCGACGCCTACAGCTCGCCCTGGGCGCGGGAGAACGACGGCTCGCCGTCGAACATCCGCAGCTTCTCGACGTGCACCCAGTTGAAGCGCCCCCCGAAGCGGCCCAGGAGCTCGAGGATGTCCTCGCTGGTGATCACGCTGCCGCGGGTGATGAAGCGCGCGCGCATGACGTCGGTCGGGTCGAGGCGGGCGCTCGTCTTCGGCCAGACCTGCGTGCCGCGGCACTCGACCATCTTCAGCTCGAGCGCCGTGCCCTCGGCCAGCGCCTTCGCGGCGTCGCCGACGGTCGCCGGCGGCTCCTCCGTCTGGAAGAACACGTCGACCCCGACGAGCTCGACGGACTCGGGGATGATGAAGGCCGTCTCCTTGCGGGGCACCGGCATCTCGAGGCGCCGGACCTCGCGGGCCGTCCACTCCGGGACCGACTTGCCGAGGTTGCCGATGATGGCGTCGGTGTAGGCGATCGTGCCGACGCTGCCCTCGTCGCCCATCACGTCGCGGGTGCGGACGCCGCTGGCCAGCGTGGCCATGACGGCGTTCTCGACGGTCGAGGCGGCCTCCAGCTCGCCGATGTGGCGCAGCATCAGGACGGCGGACAGGATCATCGCGGTCGGGTTGATCACGTCCTTCCCCGCGTACTTGGGGGCCGAGCCGTGCACGGCCTCGAAGATCGCGACGTCCGTGCCGAGGTTCGCCGACGGCGCGAACCCGAGCCCGCCGACCAGCGCGGAGGTCAGGTCCGACAGGATGTCGCCGTTCATGTTCGTGGTGATGATCATCTCGAACTGCTCGGGCTTCTTGACCAGCTGGTGCGCGCAGTTGTCGACGATCACGTGCCAGGCGTCGATGTCCGGGTGCTCGGGCGCGATCTCCTCGAAGGTGCGCTTCATCATGCCCTCGGTCATCTTCATGATGTTCGCCTTCGTGGCGCAGGCGACGTTCGTGCGCCCCTCCGCCTCGGCGAGGGCGAAGGCCAGGCGGATCACCTTCTCGCAGCCCTTGCGGGAGATCAGCTTGAGCGTCTGGGCGACGTCGGGCGTCTCCATGTGCTCGATCCCGGCGTAGAGGTCCTCGACGTTCTCGCGGACCACGACGAGGTCGATGCCGCGGCCCGAGTAGGGCGTGGGCACGCCCGGCATCTCGCGCACCGGGCGGACGTTCGCGTACGTCTCGAACAGCTTGCGCAGCGTCACGTTCGCGCTCTTCTCGCCGAAGCCGACCGGCGTCTCCAGCGGCCCCTTGAGGACGACGCGGGTGCGCTCGATCGAGGCGATCGTCTCCTCGGGCACGCCCGTGGCGAGGCCCTTCTTGAAGACCTCGGCGCCCGCCTCGTGGACCTCCCAGTCGATCGCGACGCCCGTCGCGTCGACGATCCGCCGTGCCGACTCCGCCACCTCGGGGCCGATCCCGTCGCCCGGAATCAGCGTCACCGCCGTCGTGCCCTTGCTCACCCTGTTCCCCTTGGCTCGAAAAACCTCCCGCAGCATAGGAAACCTCCGCCCGCGATGGGGGAGCGGATAGGATCCGGCCGTGGCGCACCACCACGGGCACGCGCACCACGGCCACGCGCACGGGCCGCACGGCCACGGCGCCGCGACCGGTCGCGCGCTGTGGATCTCGCTCGCCCTCACGCTGCTGCTCGGTGCGGTCCAGATCGGCGGCGCGGTCGCCTTCGACTCGCTGGCGCTCGTCTCGGACGCGATCCACAACCTCTCGGACGCCGTCGCGGTCGCCCTCGCGGTCGGCGCCGCCTGGCTCGCGGGCCTGCCCCCGCGCGGCGCGCGCACCTTCGGCTACCGCCGCGCCGAGGTGCTCGCGGCCCTCGTCAACGCCGCGTTCCTCGTGGCGCTGTCCGGCTTCCTCGCCTGGGAGGCGATCGGGCGGCTGCTCGACCCGCAGCCGGTGGACGGCGGCGGCGTCGCCCTGATCGGCCTCGTCGCGATCGTGCTCAACCTGATCCCGGTCGTCCTGCTCCTGCGGGCCGGCGCGCGCACGAACATGAACGCGCAGGCGACGATGCTGCACTTCGCGAGCGACGTCCTCTCGTCCGCGGCCGCCCTCGTCGCGGGCGTCGTCATCGCCGTCACGGGCTGGGAGCGCGCCGACCCGATCGCGAGCCTGCTCGTCGTGGCCCTGATCGTGGTCGCCTCCGCACGCGTCCTGCGCGACGCCACGCGCGTGCTGCTCGAGCAGGCGCCGCCCGGGGTCGATCCGGCCGCGCTCGGCCGGGCGATCGCCGCCGTGCCGGGCGTCTGCGACGTGCACGACCTCCACGTCTGGCAGATCAGCGACGGCTTCCCGGCGCTCTCGGCGCACGTGGTCGTCGACCCGGGCGTCGACCCGCACGCCACGCTGCACGCCGTCCAGCGCGCGCTCGAGGCGCACTGCGCGATCGACCACACCACGATCCAGATCGACGTCGACCACGCGCGCGGGCTGACGATCCAGCCGCGCCTGAGCCAGCCCACGGAGGCGCCATGACGAGCCCCATGATCGAGCCCGACGAGCTCGCCGCCCTGCACGCCGCGGGCGCCGTCCAGGTCGTCGACTGCCGCTTCCGCCTCGGCGAGCACGGCGCCGGACGGGTCCTGCACGCGGCGGGCCGCATCCCCGGCGCGCTCTACCTCGACCTCGACGACGACCTCTCGGCGCCGATGCGCGCGGACCGCCTCGGCGGCCGCCACCCGCTGCCGGAGCGCGCTGCGCTCGCGGCCTCGGTGCGCCGCGCCGGCCTGCGCGCCGGCGTGCCGATCGCGCTCTACGACGACGGCACCGGCGGGGCGGCGCGGGCCTGGTGGGTGCTCCGCCACCATGGCGTCGAGAGCCGCGTCCTGCGCGGCGGGATCGCGAGCTGGGACGGGCCCCTCGAGGAGGGCGCGGTGGATCCGCCGGCCGGCGACCTCGAGCTCGGTCCCGAGCGCACGGGCGACCTCGTCGAGGCGGCCGAGGTGCAGGCGGCCCTCGCGCGCGGCGCGCTGGTCCTGGATGCGCGCGCCCCGGAGCGCTACCGCGGCGAGGTCGAGCCGATGGACCCCGTCGCGGGCCACATCGCGGGCGCCGTCAACGCGCCCTTCAACGCCCCCGAGATCCCGCTGGAGCGCGTCCGGGCGGCGGAGGAGGCGCCGATCGCCTACTGCGGCTCGGGGGTGACGGCCGCCGCGCTGGTCCTGCGCATCGCCGACGAGGGCCGGGGCGACGTGCGCCTGTACGCGGGCTCGTGGAGCGACTGGTGCGCCCGCGGCCTCGCGGAGCCGGCGGGCTAGGCCAGGAGCCGCCGCAGCCCCTCGCGGCACTGGGTCGCGCCGCCCTGGGCGGGGTGGCGGACCCGGCCCGTGGCGAGGTCGCCGAGCGAGCCCTCGGCGACGCGGCCGACCGCGATCACCTGCGCCGGGGCGAGCAGCTCGACGAGGCGCGCGAGGAACGGTCGGCCCAGGTCGACCTCGCCGCGGCGCGGAGCGCGGTTGGCGAGCGGGCGGCCCGGGGGGTGGGGGTGGAACGGGACGCTGTTCCAGAGCACCACGCGCCGCTCGAGGCCCGTCTCCTCCAGCACGCCGTGGATGATCGTGGCCGAGCTCTCCGTCCAGCCGCCCTCGTGCAGGCTGGAGGCCGCGTAGGGCGGTCCCCACTGGGCGAGCTGGCGCTCGCTCGTGAAGGCGATGCCGCTGAAGCGGCCGCCCCGCCAGCCCATCGCCTCGCCGGCGAGGATGGCGACGGGTGCGGGGCGCTCGGCGAGGTAGGCGCGCACGTTGGCGCGGCGGACCGCCGGGGCCTCCGGACGGTCGAGCGCGGGATCGAGGTCGCGCAGGGGGTTGACCAGCCCCGCGGGGGTCGCGCAGGCGGCGACGTCGGCGACGAGGTCGGCGAGCGGGTCGCCCGTCACCGCGACGGGACGACGGGCACGCGCCGGGCGCGCGCCTCGATGCGCTGCGGGCCGCGCGGGCGCAGCCGG
>CAIQOY010000332.1 GCA_903873565.1 uncultured Actinomycetes bacterium | reverse complement strand
GGCCGCCCGCCTCGGCGCGGACGGCGATGCCGAGCCCGCGCACGTCGCCGAGGGCGGCGACGAGGTCGCCGATCTGGGCCTGCGCGTTCGGCATGTCGCCGGACTCCTGCTCGGGCACGAGCGCCGCCGCGGCCTGGGCCAGCGGGGCGAGCCGCGCCGGGCTCAGGTAGGCGAGGGCGAGCGGGTCGTCGGGCAGGCGCTCGACGGTGGTGCGGAAGGCGGCCTCGTCGGCGAGGGACGGCGCCGTGCCGGCCCGCACCTCGAGCGCCTCGCGCAGGGTGGCGCGCGACGTGGCGCCGACGACCAGCGAGCCGTCGACGGCGAGCGCCGAGGCGCCCTTCTCCCAGACGGGCGTGCCGTCGATCGCGGGGCCCTCGGCGAAGCCCATCCGCGCGAGCTCGCGCTGGAGGGCGGCGCCGTCGGCCTCGGTGGCCACCAGCACGGCGTCGGCCGAGGGCTCGAGGCCCCCGGCGAGGTCGACCCCGAGCAGGCCCACGGAGATGTCGCCGCCGAGCGCGCGCAGGACCGCGCCCTCCTCGTCCGAGGCCATCATCGCGTCGAGCTCGGCGAGCATGCCGTCGCCGCCCGGCACGCGGGCCGCGAGGCCCTCGAGGGCCTGCCACTGCGCGCCGTCGCGGCTCATCGAGACGCTGGCGTAGGCGACCGCGTCGGCCGGCACCAGCGCCGCGCCCTTCGCGCGCGCCTCGGCGCCCGCGTCGGCGTCGCCGGCCCCGAGGGCGGCGACGAGGGCGACCGCCACCACGAGGGCGGCGGCGAGGGCGGACAGGAGCGCGGCGGGACGACGGATCATGGTCTCAGGATACCTCCGGTCCTCCTATCGCACCGTGACGGGAAGCGGCTGTCCCCGGCGCGGCGCGCCCGGCCTAGCGGCCGGCGAGGCGCAGCTGGTTCTCGGCGAACTCGAGGTCGCGCCTGGCCCGGAACGCGTTGACCGCCTCGTCCCCGGCCTCGGCGGCCTGGATCCGGGCGCGCGCGTCCTCGGCCAGGGCCTGGGCGGCCTCGACGTCGATCTGGTCCGACGGCACCGCGCCCTCGACGAGCACGAGCGCGCGGTTGTTCTGCATCGAGAAGTAGCCGTCCGACGATGCGAACGCCCGCCACTCCGAGGCCGACACCTTCACGCGGATCTGGCCCACGTCGAGGTGCGCGACGATCGGCTGGTGGCGCGGCAGCACGCCGAGCTCGCCCTCCGTGCCGGGCACGACGACCATCTCGGCCTCGCCCGAGAAGGCGGTGCCCTCCGGGGTGATGATCTCGCAGTGGAGCGTGGCCATCGCGCTACGCGGCGGTCTTCAGGCGCTCGGCCGCGGCCGCCACGTCCTCGATGCCGCCGGCCAGGAAGAAGGCCTGCTCCGGCACGTCGTCGTGCTTGCCGTCGAGGATCTCCTGGAAGCCGCGGATCGTGTCCTCGAGGCGCACGTAGCGGCCCTCGAGGCCCGTGAACACGGCGGCCACGAAGAACGGCTGCGACAGGAAGCGCTGGATCTTGCGGGCGCGCTGGACGGTCAGCTTGTCCTCGTCGGACAGCTCGTCCATGCCGAGGATCGCGATGATGTCCTGCAGGTCCTTGTAGCGCTGCAGCACCTGCTGCACGCCCGTCGCGACGCGGTAGTGCTCCTCGCCGACGACGCCCGGCTGCAGGATGCGGCTGGTCGAGTCGAGCGGGTCCACGGCCGGGTAGATGCCCTGCTCCGCGATCGCGCGCGAGAGCACCGTGGTGGCGTCGAGGTGGGAGAAGGACGCGGCCGGGGCGGGGTCCGTGAGGTCGTCCGCCGGCACGTAGATCGCCTGCACCGAGGTGATCGAGCCCTTCTTCGTGGAGGTGATGCGCTCCTGCAGCTCGCCCATCTCGGTGGCGAGGGTCGGCTGGTAGCCCACGGCGCTCGGCATGCGGCCGAGCAGGGCGGACACCTCGGAGCCGGCCTGCGTGAAGCGGAAGATGTTGTCGACGAACAGGAGCACGTCCTGGCCGTCCACGTCGCGGAAGTACTCCGCCATCGTCAGGCCCGACAGGGCGACGCGCAGGCGGGCGCCCGGCGGCTCGTTCATCTGGCCGTAGACGAGCGCCGTCTTCTCGATGACGCCCGACTCCTTCATCTCCAGCCAGAGGTCGTTGCCCTCGCGGGTGCGCTCGCCGACGCCGGCGAACACCGACAGGCCGCCGTGCTGGGTGGCGATGTTGTTGATCAGCTCCTGGATCAGCACCGTCTTGCCGACGCCGGCGCCGCCGAACAGGCCGATCTTGCCGCCCTTCGTGTACGGGGCCAGCAGGTCGACGACCTTGATGCCCGTCTCGAGCACGGCCGGGACCGGGTTGAGGTCCTGGAACTGCGGCGGCTCGCGGTGGATCTCCCAGCGCTCGCCGGTGACCGGCTCGCCCTTGTCGATCGCGTCGCCGAGGACGTTGAAGATGCGGCCGAGCGTCTGCGGGCCCACCGGCACGCTGATCGAGGCGCCCGTGTCGATCACCTCGGCGCCGCGCGCGAGGCCGTCGGTCGAGTCCATCGCGACCGCGCGCACGCGGTCGTCGCCGAGGTGCTGCTGCACCTCCGCGATCACGTGGCCGTGCTCGGTCTGGATCTGCAGTGCCGCGTAGATCGCGGGCAGCGAGTCGGGGAAGACGGCGTCGATGACGACGCCCTTGATCTCCACGATCTTGCCGACGTTTCGCTCGGCCATGTGCGCCTTCTGCCTCTCGTGGTCGGTGGTCGGATGCGTCCGCGCGATGCCGTGGAAACGGCGGTTCCGCGCCTGCGCGGCACCATAGCGGAAACCGCTCCGGGCGGTGCGGCCTACCCGCCGAGCGGGTGGTGGCAGGCCCAGCCGCGGCCGTCGGCCCCGACGGCCAGCACGGGGTCGTCCCGCGCGCAGTCGGCCTGCGCGACGGGGCAGCGCGGGTGGAAGCGGCAGCCGGGCGGCGGGTCGATCGGGCTCGGCACGTCGCCCTCGAGGGCGACGCTCCCCCGCGCCCGCACCGCCGCCGGGTCGGCCACGGGCCGGGCGGCGAGCAGGGCCCGCGTGTACGGGTGGCGCGGGGCGGCGTAGACCTGCTCGACCGTCCCCGACTCGACGACGCGGCCCAGGTACATGACCTGCACCCGGTCGGCGAGCCGGCGCACGACGTCGAGGTCGTGCGCGATCAGCACGTAGGCCAGCCCGAGGTCGCGGCGCAGGTCCTCGAGCAGGTTCAGGATCTGCGCCTGCACCGACACGTCGAGGGCCGACACCGGCTCGTCGCAGACGATCACGCGCGGCTCGAGCACGAGCGCGCGGGCGATCCCGATCCGCTGGCGCTGCCCGCCGGAGAACTCGTGCGGGAAGCGGCTGGCGTGCGACGGGTCGAGGCCGACCCGCTCCAGCGCCTCGGCGACGCGCCGGCGCCGCTCGGCCTGGTCGCCGAGCCCGTGGATGTCGAGCGGCTCCTGCACGGACTGCCCGATCCGCATGCGCGGGTCGAGCGAGGCGATCGGGTCCTGGAAGATCATCGTCACCTGCCGCCGGAACGCCGCCAGCTCCGCGCCCCGGAGCCCGGCGATGTCGCGCCCCTCGAAGGCGATCTCGCCGCGGTCGGGCACCAGGAGGCGCACGAGCCCGCGCGCGAGGGTCGACTTGCCGCAGCCCGACTCCCCCACCACCGCGAGCGTCTCGCCGGCGGCGAGCTCGAGGTCGACGCCGTCGACGGCGCGCACCCGCGCCACCTCGCGCTTGACGAGCAGCCCGCGCCGCACCGGGAACCCGATCTCCACCCCGCGGGCGCTGAGGAGCGGCGCGCTCACGCGGCCCCCTCCGGGGCGCCGGCGGCGTGGGCCCCCGCGCGGGCGCGGGTCGCGGGGTCGAGCAGGCAGGCGACGCCGCGGGGGCCGAGCG
>CAIQOY010000331.1 GCA_903873565.1 uncultured Actinomycetes bacterium | reverse complement strand
CGACGTCCTGCGCCTCGACCACCACCCCGCCCGCCACGTCGAGCTCGTCGGCGTCCTGGATCAGGGCCACCAGGTTGCGCAGGTCCTCGAGGGTGCCGTTGCGGCGCTCGCCGGCCTGCAGCACGAAGGGGGAGCCGTAGGACGGCGCGAAGGCGGTGACGCCCTGCCCGATCGGGATGTCTCGAGCCGGGTTGCGGGCGTGCCACGTGTAGGAGGAGGGCGCCAGCGCCACCTGCGCGGCGACCCAGTCAGCGTCGAAGCGGACGGTCTCGCCGTCGACCTCCTGCCCCGCCTCGGCCAGCACGGCGAGGGCGCGCGGGTTCTCGAACTGCACCCCGAGCTCCGAGACGATCGTGCGCCAGGCGGCGTCGATCGCCGCGATGTCGGCGGCGCTGAGGAGATCGACCGGCGGGCGCGCGACGCGTAGCATGGCGGCAGTCTATGCCGCCCTGCCGCTTCGAGCCCGTTTCGCCGCGCGTCGACCGCTTCACGCCGGACGAGCGCACGGACCGCCCGGTGCTCGGGGCGATCCGCGGCACGGCCGGCACCCTGGTCGTCGACGGCGGCGCGTCCCCCGCCCACCTCGGCGCCTTCGCCGCCGAGCTCGCCGCCCACGGGCGCCCGCCGGTCGTGGCCATCGCGCTCACCCACTGGCACTGGGACCACTCGTTCGGATCGGCCGCGCTCGACGTGCCGGTGATCGCCAGCGAGGCCACGGCGGCCGGCGTGGCCGTGCAGGCCGGCTACGCGTGGGACGAGGCGTCGCTGCGCCGGCGCGCCGAGGAGGGCCTCGAGCTCGCCTTCTCGGTCCCCCACCTGCTGGCGGAGTACACGGAGTCCGAGCGCGCGGCCCTCCGGATCGTGGTGCCGCAGGTGACCTTCGCCGACCGCCACGTCGTCGACCTCGGCGACACCGCGGTCGAGCTGGTGCTGGTCGGCGGCGACCACGCGGACGACTCGGTCGTCGTCTGGGAGCCCTCAGACCGCGTGCTCTTCCTCGGCGACGCCCTGTACCAGTGCCTCTGGGGCGACCCGGAGTACCTCACGCTCGCCGGGGTGCGCGGCCTGCTCGACCGGCTCGCCCGCTTCGATCCCGCCCACGCGCTCGAGGGCCACGACGAGGAGGTCGCCGACGCCGACGCGTACGCGGCGCGCCTCGCCCAGCTGCGCCGCGCCTGCGACCTCGTCGAGGCGCACGGCGAGGACGCCCTCGCCGAGGCCGCGGGGGACGAGCTCCTCGCCGAGCTGGTCGGGCAGCTCGTCGCCGGCGAGCGCCGCTAGGCGGGCTCAGGTCCAGGCGTCGGGCGGCCGCGGCACCGCGGTCTCCCAGTCGAGCTCGTGGGTGGCCACGAGCCGCGCGCCCGTCTCCCGCTCGATCGCCTCGATCCGGTCCCACGAGGCCAGCATCGCGTCGGCGTCCCAGAGGACGCCCGGCAGCCGCCGCCCGCGCATCGGCGCGATCAGGTACGCCGCGTCGCAGAGCAGGAACGTCGGCCGGCTCGGGGTCGCGACCCACAGCGACTGGTGCCCGGCGGTGTGGCCGGGCGTCGGGTGCAGGACGACCGCGCCGTCCCCGAAGAGGTCATGCTCGCCGTCCACGGGGCGCCAGTCGACGCCGTCGGCGAAGTCGTCGACGAGGTAGATCTCGGCCTGGTCGTGGGTGCGGTCGAAGGCGAAGTCGAGCTCGGCCTGCTGCACGTAGACGGGCGCGTGGCCGAGGTGCTCGAGCCCGCCCGCGTGGTCGAAGTGCAGGTGCGACTGGACCACGACGGCGATATCGGCGGGCGTCATCCCGATCGCGGCCAGGCAGCCCGGCACCGTGTGCTCCGGCTCGAGCAGCGCCTCGAACACGTCCGCCATGGCGCCGAGGCGCGAGCGCGGGTCGGTGCGCAGGGTCGGGTGCGCGCCCGTGTCGAGCAGCACGTTGCCCTGCGGGTGCTCGACCACGTACATGAAGTACGGGTTGTAGAGCGCCTCGCCGGCCCGCGGATGGGCCGGGTCGAAGATGGCGACGTCCTGCAGGTCGCCGCCGCAGTGGAGCGCGTGCACCCGCATGCCGCCCGCCCGCCGCCCTCAGAGCTCGACCGGGCGCTGGTCGGCGACCGAGCGCTTGATCGCCTGCTCGAGCCGGATCGCCGCGAGGCCGTCGTCGATCGTGACGTCCGGCGTGCGGCGGTCGCGGACGCACTCGACGAAGTGGCGCACCTCGCCCGCGAAGCCGTGCAGGTGGCGCGGGTCGAGGGCGTCGAGCGGCAGCTGGTCGAGCGGCTCCCAGACCTCGGGCGTCTCGGCGCCGTCGAGCCAGGCCGTCACCGTGCGCCAGCCGTCGACGAAGACGACGCTGCGGTGGCCCGTCAGCACCACGCGCTCGTTGAGCCGCTCCAGGCAGTTGAGTTGGAGGGTGCCGATCGCGCCGCCGGCGAAGCCGAGCAGGCACGCCCACGCCTCCTCCTGCGGGGGCTCGCGCCCCTCGGCCAGGGCCCAGCCGTCGCGCCAGGCGGAGCCCGTCACCGGCACGTCGATCGTGCCCGGCGTCCACTCGCGCACGTCGCCGGGCATCCGCGAGGCGCGCGCCGCCATCACCCACTCGACGTCGCCGACGAGGAAGCGCGCGAGGTCGAGGTGGTGGCACGTGAAGCCGTTGAGGAAGTCGTAGACCGAGCGCGGCGGGTAGACCCCGAAGGTGAAGCGCGCCTCGTAGGCGGTCAGCGGCCCGAACTCGGGGCGCTGCGCGATCGCCAGCGCGCGCCGGTACGGCTCGGAGAAGCGCTTCATGAAGCCGACCATCGCGAAGCGCCCCGCCGCGGCGGCCGCCGCCTGCAGGGCGAGGCAGTCCTCGACGTTCTCCGCGGGCGGCTTCTCGACGAAGACGTCGAGCCCGGCCTCGAGACAGTCGATCGCCACCTGCGGCTGCAGGCGCGGGTGCAGGGCCACGATCACCCCGTCGAGCCGCTCCCGCGCGAGCATCTCGCGGTGGTCCGTGTAGACGGCCGGGATGCCGAAGTCGCGGGCGCAGGCCCGCGCCCGCTCCCCGTCGACGTCGCAGCAGGCGGCGAGCTCGCCGATCGCACCGCCCTCGGCGAGGTCGCCGATCGCCGCGCCGATCAGCTCGGGCGGGTTGTGGACCGCCAGCCGGAAGCACGGGTACAGGTTCTGGACGGCGTGGCTCCCGCAGCCGATCACCCCGATGCGCGCGACCTCCGCCATGGCCGGGATCCTAGAGGACCCCGCTCAGCCGAGCAGGGCGCCCGGCGTGATCGCGCGCGGGTCCGTGACCAGGTGGATCACGGCCGGGCGCTCCGCGGCCAGCGCCCGCGCGAGCGCCGCCGGGAAGTCGGCATCGGCGAGCACCCGCTCCGCGTGGCAGCCGTGGGCCGCGGCCAGCGCGGCGAAGTCGGGGTTGGCCAGGCCCGTGCCCTCGACGTGCCCCGGGTAGCTGCGCTCCTGGTGCATCCGGATCGTGCCGAGCATGCCGTTGTCGGCGACGATCACGACCAGCCGCAGGCCCTCCTGCACGGCCGTGGCCAGCTCGTGCCCCGCCATCTGGAAGCAGCCGTCGCCGGCGAAGGCGACCACCGTGCGGCGCGGGTCGTGCAGCGCGGCGGCGATGGCCGCCGGGATCCCGTAGCCCATCGCGCCGCTGGTGGGCGCGAGCTGCGTGCCGTAGCGGCGGTGGCGGTGGTAGCGGTGCACCCAGACCGTGTAGTTGCCGGCGCCGTTGGCGACCACCGCGTCCGCGGGCAGGACCTCGCGCAGGTGCCCGACGACCTGCCCGAGGTCGACGCCGTCGAGGTCGCGCGGCGCGGGCTCCGACCAGGCGTCGTAGTCGGCACGCAGCGCCTCGGCCCACGCCCGCCGGGCCGCGCCGTCGGGTGCGCCCCGCGCGGCGAGGCCGGCCACGACGAGGGGCGCCGCCGCGCACACGTCGAGGTCGGCGGACCAGACGCGGCCGAGCTCGGTCGCCTCGGGGTGCACGTGGACGAGCCGCTGCCCCGGGGCGCCGTCGGCCGGCAGGCGCGTGTAGCCCCCGCTCGGGATGTCGCCGAAGCGGCCGCCGAGCAGGACCAGCACGTCGGCCTCGGCGACGCGGCGCTCGAGCGCGGGGTTGCAGCCGAGCCCGAGGTCGCCGACGTACGCGGGCGAGGCGTTGTCGATCCGGTCCTGGCGCCGGAACTGCGCCGCCACGGGCACGGCGGCGGCCTCGGCCCAGGCGGCGAGCGCGTCGGCGCTGGCCTGGTCCCAGCGCGGGCCGCCGACCACGATCAGGGGCCGCTCCGCCTCGGCGAGCCAGGCGTGCAGCCGGTCGAGGTCGCCGGGCTCCGGCTCGCGCAGCGCGGGCGCCACGCGGGGCCCGTCGGGGGCGTCGGTCGGGTCGCGCTGCATGTCCTCGGGCAGGGCCAGCACGACCGGCCCGGGACGGTCGCCGAGCGCGACCTCGAAGGCCCGCGTGACCGCGGCGGGGATCTCGTCCGCGGACTCGATCTGGTGCGCCCACTTGGCGAGCGGCGCGAACATCGCCTCGAAGTCGACCTCCTGGAAGGCCTCGCGGCCGAGGTGCGGACGGGCGACCTGCCCGAGCAGGAGCAGCATCGGGGTCGAGTCCTGGAACGCGGTGTGCACGCCGACCGAGGCGTGCGTGGCGCCCGGCCCGCGGGTGGCCAGGCAGACGCCGGGCCGGCCGGTCAGCTTCCCCCACGCCTCCGCCATGTGCGAGGCGGTGGCCTCGTGGCGGGCCGTGACGAAGCGGATCCGGTCGCGCCGCTCCCAGAGCCCGTCGAGGACGGTCAGGAACGACTCGCCGGGCACCCCGAAGACCGTGTCGACGCCCTGCGCGACCAGCTGGTCGGCGACGACGTGCCCGCCGAGCCGGGTCACGGCAGCGGCTCGTCGACGAAGACCGTGTACGACTGGCTCTTCGGCCGGTCGCGGTCCTCGTCGCGGACGTAGCGGATCGACGGCGAGCCCTGGATCGCGACCGGCAGCAGCATCACGCGCACGAAGGCGGCGGGCGCGCCGCCCCGCACCTCGGCGTAGACCGGGTCGGGGCCGGCCTCGAACCAGGCGCCCCAGGTGTCGATCTCCTGCCGGCGGCCCTCGGTCTCGACGGCGAACAGGCCCTCGACCTGGACGCGGATGCCCGGGCCCTGGTGGGTGTGCAGGAAGGCGACGCCGTTGGCCGGGAAGTCGACGCGGTCGCAGCGCATGAGCCGCGGCCCGTCGAGCGCGACCGGCGCGGCGAGGAGCGCGTCGGGCGCCGCCTCGGCGACCACGGACCAGACGACGTGGCGGCCGTCCGCGGCCGCCACGGCCCGCCCGTCGGGGTGGTAGGCGGCGGCGTTCGCGGCGGCCGCGTAGACGGCGGTCGGACCGGGCCGCGCGAGGTCGTCGCCGGCCGCGCAGTCGACGACGTGGACCTGCAGGACCGCCATCAGTTGAAGTAGGCCCCGCCGTCGACCACGAGCGACTGCCCCGTGATGAAGGACGAGCCCTCGGAGCAGAAGAACACGACCGCGCCGACCACGTCCTCGGGGAACTGGTCGCGGCGGATCACGCGCGCCGCGACCGACACCTCCTGCAGCTTCTCGATCTGCGCGGGGTTGGCGTTGACCCCGTCGGACAGCGTGAAGCCGGGCGCGACGCAGTTGACGAGGATGCCGTCGCCGCCGAGCTCCTTGGCGAGGGCCTTCGTCATCGCGACCACGGCGCCCTTCGAGGCGACGTAGTGGAGCAGGAACGGCACGCCCTTGAACGGCGTGCCCGAGGCGATGTTGACGATGCGCCCCCCGCCGGCCGCGCGCAGGGCGGGCACCACGGCCCGGGTGGCGAGGTGCAGCCCGAGCACGTTGACGTCCATCACGCGGCGCCACTCGTCGATGTCGATCTCCTCCATCGGCGTCGGCACGAGCGACGAGAACACGCCCGCGTTGTTGACGAGCCCGTCGATGCGGCCGTAGCGCTCGAGCGCGGCGGCGGCCATCTGCGCGCACCCCTCCGGGCTCGAGACGTCGACGGCCACGCCGAGGTGGTCCGCGCCGAGCTCGGCCGCGGCCGCCTCCGCCCCCGCGAGGTCGGCGATCACGACCGCGGCGCCGTCGGCCGCGAGCCCCGCGGCGATCGCGCGGCCGATGCCCTGGGCCCCGCCCGTGACGACGATGACGCGCTCCGCCATGGCCGCGGCGCTACCCGGCGTCCTTGATCCCGGCCCAGGCCAGGTACTTCATCTCGAGGAAGTCCTCGATCCCGTGGTGTGAGCCCTCGCGGCCGATGCCGGACTCCTTGACGCCGCCGAAGGGCGCCTCGGCCGCGCTGATGAAGCCGGTGTTGAT
>CAIQOY010000330.1 GCA_903873565.1 uncultured Actinomycetes bacterium | reverse complement strand
CGGCCCTCGGCGATGTCCTTGAGGAGCCGGCGCATGATCTTGCCCGAGCGCGTCTTCGGCAGGTCCGGCGCGAACAGCAGCAGCGACGGCTTCGCGAACTTGCCGATCCCGACCGCCACGTGCTGGGCCAGCTCGCCGCGCAGCTCGTCGGTCGGCTCGTTGCCGTCCCGCAGGATCACGAAGGCGGCGATGTGCTCGCCCTTGATCTCGTCGTGGGCGCCGATCGCGGCGGCCTCCGCGACCGCCGGGTGGCCGACGAGGCTCGACTCGACCTCCGTGGTGGAGATGCGGTGGCCGGCGACGTTGATCACGTCGTCGACGCGGCCGAGCAGCCAGATGTCGCCGTCCTGGTCGGTGCGGGCGCCGTCGCCCGTGAAGTAGACCGTCGGGCCGAAGCGCGACCAGTAGGTGTCGACGAAGCGCTGGTCGTCGCCCCAGATCGTGCGCAGCATCGAGGGCCACGGGCGCTGCAGGGTCAGGTAGCCGCCGCCCCCCGTGGGGACGGGGTTGCCCTGCTCGTCGACGATCACGGGCTTCATGCCGGGCAGGGGGCCGATCGCCGAGCCGGGCTTGGTGGTCGAGAGCCCGGGCAGGGGCGAGAGGATCACGGAGCCGGTCTCGGTCTGCCACCAGGTGTCGACGATCGGGCAGCGCCCGCCGCCGACGTGCTCGTGGTACCAGACCCAGGCCTCCGGGTTGATCGGCTCGCCGACGGTGCCGAGCAGGCGCAGGGACGACGTGTCGTACTTCTGCACCGCCGCCTCGCCCGCCTTGATCAGGGCGCGGATCGCGGTCGGCGCGGTGTAGTAGATCGTGACCTTGTGGCGGTCGACGATCTCCCAGTGGCGCTCCCACGTCGGGTACTCGGGCGTGCCCTCGTAGAGGACCCCGGTCGCGTGGTTGGCGAGCGGCCCGTAGACCACGTACGTGTGGCCGGTGACCCAGCCGCAGTCGGCGGTGCACCAGTAGACGTCGTCGGGGCGGATGTCGAACACCCACTGATGCGAGAGGATCGCGCCGAGCAGGTAGCCGCCGGAGGTGTGCAGGATGCCCTTCGGCTTGGCCGTGGTGCCCGACGTGTAGAGCATGAACAGCGGGTCCTCGGCGTTCATGCGCTCGGGCTCGCAGCGCGGGTCGGCCTCGGCCATCGCCTCGTGCCACCAGGTGTCGCGGTCGTGCCAGGCGACGTCCTGCTCGGTGCGGCGCACGACGAGCACGTGCTCGACGGTCGGGCACTGCGCGACGGCCTCGTCGGCGATGTCCTTGAGCGGGATGATCGCGCCCTTGCGCCAGGCCCCGTCGGCGGTGATCACGAGCCGGCAGGTGGCGTCCTGGATGCGGTCGGCGAGCGCCGTCGCGGAGAAGCCGCCGAACACCACCGAGTGGATCGCGCCGATGCGGGCGCAGGCCAGCATCGCCACGGGCAGCTCGGGCACCATCCCGAGGTAGATCGCGACGCGGTCGCCCTTGCCGACGCCGAGCGCCTTGAGCGCGCTCGCGGCGCGCTCGACCTCGGCCAGGAGCTCGGCGTAGGAGATCACGCGCTCCTCACCCGGCTCGCCGATCCAGGTGAAGGCGGTCTTGCCGCCGCCGCCCGCCTCGACGTGGCGGTCGAGGCAGTTGTAGGTGAGGTTGAGCTCGCCGTCCTTGAACCACTTGTAGAACGGCGGGTTCGAGGCGTCGAGCGACTCGGTCGGCTCGCGGTACCAGCTGATCTCGGTCAGGGCGCGGCGCATCCAGAAGCCCTCGAAGTCGGCCTCCGCCTCCTCGTGCAGCGAGCGGTCGGCGACGCGGGCCGCGCGGGTGAACGCCTCCGGGGGCGGCACCGTGCGCGTCTCCTGCAGGTGGGCCTCGATCGCCTCGCTCATCGCCGTCTCTCCTCCTCCGCGGACGCCGCAAGGGTAGCCGCACCGGGCGGTGGCGTCGACAGGCCGGACCGCGCCGGCGGCGCGGGCTTCTCCGCATTGCGACACCCCGCCCGCCGATGACCTCTACCATGCGGGCGTGCGCGTACGTCCGAGCCGCCTCGCCGTGGCCCTCGCCACGGCCGTCCTCGCCGCGCTCGCCGTGGGCTTCGGCGCGTCGGCGGCGGACGCCCCGAGCGCCGCGCCGCAGGGGCGCGCGGCGGGCTTCGCGCTGCAGATCCGCATCCCCGGCTACGCGCCGATCACCCACGCCCCCGCGCTCAGCCGCGGCGGCACCGCGAACGCGGGCGGCGGCTACGCGACCCAGCCGGACCCGGCGATCGCCTCCGTGATCGCGGCCGACACCGCGGTCGGCGTCACCGCCACCGACAGCGCGGCCCGGGGCGACGCCACCACCCGCATCGCCGGCGTGACCCTGCTCGACGGCCTCGTCACCGCGGGCACCGCGACCGCGCAGGCCGCCTCGGCGGCCGCGCCCGACCAGGAGGCGCAGAGCGGCCTCGCCACCGAGGTCACGGACCTCGTCGTGGCCGGCCAGCCGATCGAGGCCGCCCCCAACCGCGTGATCGTGATCGCCGGCGTCGGCGACCTCGTGATCGGCGAGTCGATCGACGCAGTGCGCGGCCCCCACTCGGCCCGCACCTTCGCGATCGCACTGCACCTGCGGATCCGCCAGGACTACCGCGGCCTGCCCGCGGGCACCGAGATCCTCGTCGGCTACGCCGACGCCGGCGCCTCGATCCCCGACCCGACGTCGCTCGAGCCGACCGCGCCGCCGGCCGACACCACGGGCCAGCCGCCGGCCGTCGACCCCTCCGACGCGGTCGAGCTGCCGACCGGGCAGTACGACACGTCCTCGACCCAGAACCCGCCGCCCGGCGGCTTCTCCGAGAACCCGCCGATCGACCCGGTCCGCCAGGAGCAGCTGCTCTCGGGCGAGTACATGTTCCCGGTGCTGGGGGCGACCGCCAACGACTTCTCCGACGACTGGGGCGCGCCGCGCGCCACGACCGGCCAGCACCAGGGCCTCGACGTCTTCGCGCCCGCCGGCACGCCGATCCTGGCGATCGCCGACGGCACCGTCTTCCGCGTCGGCTGGAACAACCTCGGCGGCCGCCGGCTGTGGCTCGCCGACCGCCACGGCAACCTCTTCTACTTCGCGCACCTGGCCGGCTTCTCGCCGCTCGCCACCGAGGGCGCCGCGGTCGAGCGCGGCGACGTGATCGGCTTCGTCGGCACCAGCGGCGACGCGCAGGGCACCCCGCCGCACCTGCACTTCGAGATCCACCCGGGCGGCGGCTGGGCCGTCCCGCCCTACCCGTACGTGATGACCTGGCTGACCGGCGTGCGCCAGCCGGTCGTGCAGGGCGCCGTGACGGCGCCCGACCCGGTCGACACCACCGCCACGCAGCCGGCGACCACGACCGCGAAGCCGAAGCCCGTCAAGCCGAAGCCGGCCCCGGTCGCCCCGACCACGACGGCCCCGGCGACCACGGCCGAGGAGGTGGCGCCCTTCGAGACGCTGCCCGTCCCCACGGCGCCCGCGGCGCCCGTCGAGACCGCCCCGCCCGCGACCATCGCCCCGGGCGCCGGCTCGCTCTTCGCCGACTAGCCGTCGGCCGACCGGTAGCGTTCGCCCCATGGACCTCGAGGCCGCCTACGCCGTGCTGGCCGAGCACGGCGCCCCCGCCTACCGCGTCGAGCAGGCGCGCCACGCCGTCACGCGCGACCTGATCGCCGACTGGGACGAGGCCACGACCCTGCCGAAGGACCTGCGCGCCGCCCTGCAGGCGGCCGCCCCCGCCCGCGAGCTCGTGCTCGGCGACGTCCAGGAGAGCGCGGACGGCACGGTCAAGGCCCGCTTCGAGACGGCCGACGGCTTCCCGCTCGAGACGGTGCTGATGCGCCACGGCGACCGTCACGCCGTCTGCCTCTCGTCGCAGTCGGGCTGCGCGCTGGCCTGCGCCTTCTGCGCGACGGGCGCGATGGGCTTCGGGCGCTCCCTGACCCGGGGCGAGATCCTCGAGCAGCTCCTGTGGGCGGCCCGCACCGCCCGGGGCCGCGGCGCGCGGATCCGCAACGTGGTGATGATGGGCATGGGCGAGCCCCTGCAGAACCTGGACGAGGTGCTCGCCTTCTGCGGGCTCGCGAACGATCCCGAGGGCTTCGGCCTCGGCGCCCGCTCGATCGCCATCTCCACGGCGGGCTGGGTGCCGGGCATCGACGCCCTCGCGGAGCAGCCCCTCCAGCTCAAGCTGGCGATCTCGCTGCACGCCCCCGACGACGCGCTGCGCGAGCGGCTGATGCCCGTCAACCGCCGCTACCCCCTCGCCGACCTGATGGCGGCCCTCAAGCGCTACCGCGCGGCGACCCGCCGGCGGGTCTACGTCGAGTACCTGCTGCTCGACCAGGTCAACGACCGCACGGAGCAGGCCGACCGCCTCGCCGACCTCCTGCACGAGCACCTGCCCGGCGCCTGCCACGTGAATCTGATCTGGTACAACCCCACCGCCGCGGACCTCGAGGCCTCCGACCCGGACCGCGTCCGCCGCTTCCGCGAGACGCTCGACCGCCGCCGCATCCCGCACACCCTGCGCCGCTCGAAGGGCACCGACATCGACGCCGCCTGCGGCCAGCTCGCCGTCCGCGGCG
>CAIQOY010000329.1 GCA_903873565.1 uncultured Actinomycetes bacterium | reverse complement strand
CGCCCAGTCGAGGCCCTGGTCCGCCATCAGCCACGGCAGCCCGAACGCGAAGATCACGACGGTGCCCGCGAGCATCGCCGCGGTGGCCGAGGCGAAGCGGCGGTCCCACTGGCGCTGCGCGAGCCAGCCGACGAGGGCGGCCGCGACGACGAAGCCGATCAGGTAGCCGCCGGTCGCGCCGAGCACGACGTCGAGCCCGTGCGACTGGTCCGCGTAGACCGGCAGGCCCACGATGCCCATCAGCAGGTACACGATCGTGGTCAGGCCGCCGCGCCAGAGGCCGTAGGAGGCGCCGAGCAGGAGCACCCCGAAGGTCTGCAGGGTGATCGGGACGGGCGTGAACGGCAGCTGGAACGAGATCTGCGCGCACAGCGCCAGGAAGGCGGCGCCGCCGGCGATCAGGAGCGCGTCGACGAGGAGGCCGGTGCGCGGGACGGCGGCGAGGCGGAGCGTGGCGGCGTTCATGGAGGGGAAGGCTACCAGCGTGCGTCCATCGCGTCAGACCCCTGCCCCGCGTCGGGCCGGCCGCACGGGCCGGCTAGTAGCGCACGCCTCAGGTGTAGCAGGCCGGGTCGATCCGCTCGGCCCGCGCCGCCTCGGGCCGGATCTCCTCCATCAGCGCGAGGATCCGGCGCCCGTGCGGCGAGCGCGAGAAGTCGAGCACGGCGCCGTCGTCGCGCGTGAAGCGCACCCCGCCGGGGCCCGACTCGACCCGCGCGACGCGTGCGAGCGGGATCTCGGCGCCCGAGCCGTCGCGGCGCACGACGGCCACCCGCCCCTCGTCGATCACGTGGTCCTCGATCCACAGCCGCCGGCGCCCCAGCCAGCCGAGGGCCAGCGCGACGGGGGCCAGCGCGACGAGGACCCAGGTCCAGACGCCCTGCGCCGCGCCGAACGCGCACAGGACGAGCGCGACCGCGACGACCACCCCGACCGTCAGCGCGGGCGTGCCGCGGCGGTGGCGGTGGTGCTCGACCCGGACCGGGGACGCGCGCTCGGCGACGGCCATGGGCCCACGGTACCGGATCGGGCCGGGTCGCGGCCAGCCGCTAGGCTGCCCCGCATGGCGGAGGCGCTCTGGCAGCTGACGGCCGAGGAGGCGGCGGCGCGCATCCGCGCGCGCGAGCTCTCCCCGGTCGAGGTCGTGCAGGCCTCGCTCGACCGGATCGAGGCCGTCAACCCCGTCCTCAACGCCTTCTGCTTCACGTTCCCCGAGCGGGCCCTCGAGGAGGCGCGCGCCGCCGAGCGGGCCGTCCAGACGGGGGCCGAGCTCGGGCCCCTGCACGGCGTGCCGATCGCGATCAAGGACCTCACGCCCACGAAGGGCGACCGCACGACGCTCGGCTCCTTCTCGCACGAGCACCACGTGCCCGACCACGACTCGGTGGTCGTCGAGCGGCTGCGGGCCGCCGGCGCGATCATGGTCGGCAAGACGATGACGCCCGAGTTCGCGTACTCGTCGTTCACGCGCAGCCCGCTGTGGGGACCGACCCGCAACCCCTGGAACCCCGAGCTCAACCCGGGCGGATCGTCGGGCGGATCGGCCGCCGCCGTCGCGTCGGGCTGCGTGCCGCTCGCCGAGGGCACCGACATGGGCGGGTCCGTCCGCATCCCCGCCTCGTACTGCGGCATCGTCGGCCACAAGCCCTCGTTCGGGCGGATCCCGCTCGACGTGGTGCCGTCGAGCTGGGACACGATCCACCACTTCGGCCCGCTGGCCCGCACGATCGACGACGCACGCCTGTTCCTGCTCGCCACGAGCGGGTCCGACGACCGCGACGCCCTGTCGATGACCGAGCGGATGGACTTCACCGCGCCCGTGCCCGGCGACGTCGCCGGGATGCGCCTGGCCCTCGACGTCGACCTCGGCGACTACGTCGTCGACCCGCAGGTCGAGCGCGAGGTGCGCGCCGCGGCGGCCGCCCTGGCCGACGCGGGGGCGATCGTCGAGGAGGTCGAGCTCGGCTGGACGCGCGCGGTGGCCGACGCCTGGGGCGAGCACTGGAGCGTGTACCTGGCCGCGTGGTTCGGCGACACGCTGCCCGAGTACGGCGACCGCATGGACCCCACCGTCCGGCGGCTGATCGAGCACGGCCTCAAGCTCGACGCCGTCACGTTCAAGCGCCTCGAGCTCGTGCGCCAGGACGCCTGGGAGAGGCTCGCCGCGGTGCACCGCGACTACGACGCCCTGCTCTGCCCGACGATGGCCCAGCTGCCCCTGCCCGTCGACACCGACGAGTACGCGCAGTACCGCACCGCGCCCGACGGCCGCTACTTCTCGCTCGACATGACGAGCCAGTTCAACTTCACGAGCCCCTGCCCCGCCCTCAGCGTGCCGGCCGGCTGGTCCGACGAGGGCCT
>CAIQOY010000328.1 GCA_903873565.1 uncultured Actinomycetes bacterium | reverse complement strand
GCGCGGCGGCGCCGAGGTGGCGTCCGCGGCCCGCGAGCTCGGCTACCCCGACCGCGACGTCTGCCTCAAGCCGGTGGTCTCCGCCGGCTCGCGCGGCTTCCACGTCCTGTCGGCCTCCGTCGACGAGCGCCACCAGCTCCTCCACGAGCGGCCCGTCGCCCCGCCGCGCCGGCTCGAGGACGTCGAGCGCATCCTCGGGGACGACGCCACGGAGCTCCTCGTGATGGAGCTCGTGACCGGCCTCGAGCGCACCGTCGACGGCTACGCCGAGGGCGGCCGCATCGTGCTCGGCCACCCGAAGACGCGCGAGGCGATGCGCGCCGGCCTCGCCATGCGCTTCGAGACGCTCGACGCGCCCGACCTGATGGAGGTCGCGGCGACCCTCGTCGGGGGCTTCGGGCTCGACGGCTTCTTCAACCTCCAGCTGATCGGCGACGCCGTCCTCGAGATGAACCCCCGCATCTCGACGATCGTCTACCAGGACGACCTCAACCTGCCCTGGCTCGGCGTGCGCCGGGCGCTCGGCGAGCTGACCGACGACGAGGCCGCGGCGGCCCAGGCGCGCGTGCGGCCGGGCCGGATCGCCCTGCGCTACTTCGACCAGCTCGAGTACGGGCCGGGCTAGCCGACGGCGACGGCCAGCGCCGCGATGACGTCGGCGACGTCGGCGTCCGCCATCGCCGGGTAGACCGGCAGCGCGAGGCCGCGGTCGACGACGTCCTCGGCGGTCGGCGCCGACTGCCCGAGGTGCGCGAGGCTGCCGATCCGGGTCAGGGCGTAGGAGAGGATGCCGGCGCCGATGCCCTGCGCCTGCAGCGACGCGATCACGGCGTCGCGGTCCATCCCCGCGGCCACGACGACCCCGAAGGTCTGCTCGTTGACGGCGGCGCCCGCCGGGTGCGCCTGGCCCGCGAGGCCGAGCCCCGGCAGCGCCTCGCGGTAGGCGTCGCAGATCTCGCGACGGCGGCGGATCATGCCGTCGAGGCGGCCGAGCTGCACGAGGCCGATCGCCGCCTGCATCTCGGTCAGCCGCTCGTTGGGCCCCGAGCGCGCGAAGTCGCCGACCGCGCGCTGGCCGTGGTTGCGCAGGATGCGCAGCTCCTCGGCGAGGCCGTCGTCGTCGGTCAGGCAGGCCCCGCCCTCGCCCGTGGTCACCACCTTGCGCGGGTGGAAGGACAGGCACGACACGTCCCCGAAGGAGCCGCAGGGCCGGCCGTCGAGCGTCGAGCCGATCGCACAGGCCGCGTCCTCGACGATCGGCAGCCCCGCGAGGGCGGCGGCGATCGCCGGGTGCTCGGCCGGTACCCCGAACTGGTCGATCGCGATCGCGCAGCGGGTCGCGTCGGTGCGCGCCGCAGAGAGCGCGTCGGCCGTGCCGTTCCAGGTGCCGGGGTCGATGTCGACGAGCCGCGGCGTGGCGCCCACCCACTCGGCCACGTGCCCCGGGCTCGGCCAGGACAGGGCCGGCACCAGCACCTCGCCGCCGTCCACCCCGAGCGCGCGCAGCGCCAGCTCGAGCGCGGCCGTGCCGTTGGCGACGGCCACGCAGTGGCGCCGGCCGCAGCGCTCGGCGAGGCCCGCCTCGAACTCCGCGACGACCCGCCCCGAGATCAGCATGCCGCTGGCGAGGACCTCCGCGACCGCCGCGGACTCCTCCGGGCCGAGCTCGGGCCGCGCGATCGGGATGCGGATCGTCACGGCCGGAGGATACCCCGCGCCGTCGGGCCGCCCGTCACGAGGGTCCGGGCTCCGGCTCGGCGGTGTCGCCCGGCCCGGCCGAGCCGCCGCGGCTGCGCAGGCCGCGCACGAGCTGGCGGGCGCGATCGCGCTCGGCCCGGTCGAGGAAGCCGACCGCGACGTAGCCGAGCGGGATCAGGGCCACGATCCCGATCCGCAGCACCAGCGGCCAGAACCCGTGGTCGGGGACGAGCAGCTGGCCGATCAGCAGCGCGGCGGCCAGCACCACGGGGATGCGCGCGATCCGGGCCCAGCGGTACGGCACGGGGAAGACGCGGTGCTCGCGCCACAGCATCAGCGCGAACATCGAGCCGTAGGCCACCACCAGCGCCCAGCCGGCCCCCGCCACGCCGTAGCGCGGCACGAGCACGACGAGGGCGGCGACCTCGATCGCGGCGGCCGCCGCGACCACCACCCAGTTGAACTGGTTGGCCTTGCGGCGGCCCACCCCGATCGCGGCGATGAAGTAGCCCCCGTAGAGCGGGGCGGCGAGGGCGATCGGGGTGATCGCCGCGGCCGCCCCCCAGTAGGGCTCGGTGGTGAGGAGGCGCAGGAACCACGGCGCCCACAGCGCCAGCGCCACGGCGGCCCAGCCCATGAAGGCGAGGTAGATGCCGAGCACCGCGGCGTAGGTGCGGCGGGCCTCCTCATCGTCCTTGATCGAGTAGGCGAACGCGGGCCACGCCAGCTGGAAGGCGTTGACGAGCAGCAGGACGCCCGTGCCGATCCGGAAGGCGGCCCCGAGCACGCCGAGCGTGTCGGCGTCGGCGACGGCGAGGACGACGGGGCGGTTGATCAGGGTGACGGCCCACATGGCCGCCCCCGCCGGCATCAGCGGCACGCCGAAGATGAGCATCCGCTTGAGGAGCGGCCGATC
>CAIQOY010000327.1 GCA_903873565.1 uncultured Actinomycetes bacterium | reverse complement strand
GGCGGCTTGTCCTTGACCACCACGTCGATCTGCGCGTTGCCCTGCTCGAAGATCTGCACGAAGGCGCGGTCGATCTGGTCGGTCAGGACGAACGTGCCGGAGATCATCGTGACCCCGAGCAGGATCGCGATCGCGGTGAGGGCGGAGCGCAGCTTGCGGGTCGCGAGGCCGCGCAGGACGAGCCGGAGCATCCGCTACTCCAGCGTCTTGATCGTGTCGAGGATCTCCGACGCCGACATCCGGCCCGAGTCGCGCACGACGCGGCCGTCGCGGAGGAACACCACGCGGTCGGCGATCGAGGCCGCGCTCGCGTCGTGCGTGACCATGATCACGGTCTGCCCGAACTCGTCGACGGCGCGGCGCAGGAGCTCCAGCACCTCGGCACCCGTCTTCGAGTCGAGGTTGCCGGTCGGCTCGTCGCCGAAGACCACCGCGGGGCGCGAGAGCAGGGCGCGGGCGACGGCGACGCGCTGCTGCTGGCCGCCCGACAGCTCGGAGGGGCGGTGGGTGAGGCGGTCGCCGAGGCCGATCGCCTCGATCAGCGTGCGCTCCCACTCCGGGTCGGGCGTCGCGCCGGCGATCCGCAGCGGCAGCTGGATGTTCTCCTGCGCGGTCAGCATCGGCAGCAGGTTGAAGAACTGGAAGACGAACCCGATCTTCTCGCGGCGCAGGAGCGTCAGCTTCTGGTCGTTCAGCCCCGCGAGCTCCGTGCCGTCGACGACGACGCTCCCCGACGTGGGCTGATCGAGCCCCGCGAGGATGTGCATCAGGGTCGACTTGCCCGATCCGGACGGGCCCATCACGGCGGCCAGCTGGCCGTGCGGGAAGGAGATGGTGACGCCGTCGAGGGCGCGCACCTCGGACTCGCCCTCGCCGTAGACCTTCGTCAGGTCGCGGGCCGCGACGACGTCGCCGGTCGGGCGCTCGGCCGCGGGGGCGGCGGCTTCGGTGGTGCTCATCGGGGGGAACTCCGGACGGTCGGGGTCGTCCGAACTATCGCAGGCGGAGCGCCCGCGGATGGCGGGAGTCCCGCGTCTAGAGCTTGCCGGAGGCCGCGAGCGTGAGGCGGCCCCACAGCTCCTCGCCGACCTTGGAGCGGCGGATGTACATGCCCTGGCGCGGCACGAACTCGCCCTCGAGGGCGAGGACGGGGCCGCGCTTCGGGCTCGTCGCGTCCAGGTACCAGTCGCCGTCGTCCAGGGTCTCGCCGGCGGGCGAGAACACGATCCGGCCGGCCTCCTCGTCGGAGAGGGGGTCGAGCCAGGAGTACGAGCGGGGGTCCGTGGTCGGGGTGACGCCGCTCATCAGGACTTCTTCGCGGCCTTCTTGGAGGCCTTCAGCGGGTTCAGCATCTTCTCCTTGGCGTCCGGCGGGGCGTCCGCCAGGGCCACGAGGCCCTCGCCGCAGATGTGGCCCTTGACGCGGCGCAGGCAGGTCTCCGGCGTCGACCACAGCGACACGGTGCGATGGCCGTGCTTGCAGATGTAGACGCGGGCCACCGTGGGGCCGGTGGCGACCGCGACGGCGGCGGCCTCGGCCTCGGCCTCGTACTCCTCACCGGCCTCGCCGACGAACTCCGCGGCGATCTCCGCCTCGGTCTCGGCGTCCATCGGCTCGCGCTCCTCCTCCTCGGCCTCCTCGGCGGCGGCCTCGGGCTCGGCGTCGGACTCGGCGGCGGGCGCCTCCTCGGCGGCCTCGGCGACCGGGGCCTCCTCGGCGGCGGGCTCCTCGGCGGGGGCCTCGGCCTCGGCGGCCGGGGCCTCCTGCTCCTCGACGGCCTCCGCGGCCGGCTCGGTCTCGGTCTCGTTGTCCTGGTTCGAGGCTTCCACGTCGGTCTCCCGGGGGCAGAGCGGGTCGGCGGGATGGTAGGCCACCCCGGACGGTGTTCGCGGCGGTTCCCGTCGCGCGGGGAACCCTTGCACACCCCTGTTCGGGCGGCGGCGCTCCCCGGCCTGCGGGTACCATGCCCCCGTGCCCAATTCGAAGCAGTTCCAGTACGAGGTCGACGTCGCGTGGGACGGCCGACGCGCCTCCACCCTCGCGAGCGGCGACCTGCCCGCGATCCTGTCCGGCCCGCCGAGCGACTTCCCGATGGGGGAGCCCGATCGCTGGAGCCCGGAGCAGCTGTTCCTGGCCGGCCTCGCCTCCTGCACGATGATCTCGTTCCTGGCCCACGCCGAGCACAAGGGCGTCGAGGTGACCGGCTACTCGGCCGCGATCGGCGGCACCGTGATGCGCCGCGTCGAGGACGGCCGCTACGCCTTCGTGCACGTGCACCAGCGCCCGAGCGTGACCGTCGCCGCCGGCCAGGCCGAGCGGGCCCGCGAGCTGATCGGCAAGGCCGAGCGCGACTGCTTCATCTCCGCCTCCACGACGGCCGAGGTCCAGAACGACTGGGAGATCGCGGAGGGATGAGCGAGCCGCGCGATCCGGTCCAGGGCTCGTACGGGGCCTACTTCGGCATCCTCCGCACCTACTGCGGCGTGGCCCCGGCGACCAGCCGCGAGGAGGTCGCCGCAGCCGACGTCGTGGTGATCGGCGCGCCCTTCGACGAGGCCGTCTCCTACCGCCCCGGCACCCGCTTCGGCCCGCAGGCGGTCCGCGAGGGCGAGGACGTCAACGCGATGGGCGAGCGGCCCAGCGTGCACGCGGGGATCGACCCCCTCGCCGCGCTGCGCATCGTCGACTGGGGCGACATCGACGTCACGGCGGGTGACATCCCCCGATCGCACGACCTCCTGGCCGAGGCCGTCGGCTTCGCGCTCTCGGCCGGCACCCTGCCGGTCGTGATCGGGGGCGACCACTCGCTGTCCCACGCGATGCTGCGGGCGCTGCACGCGCAGTACGGCGCCGACGGCTACTCGGTGATCCACTTCGACACCCACGCCGACACCGGCGACCCGGCCACCGGCGAGCCGCCGCACGGCACGCCGTTCCGCGCCGCGATCGAGCGGGGCGAGCTCGACGGCTCGCGCATCTTCCAGATCGGCCTGCGCGGCACCTGGCCGACGCCGCCGGAGTTCGACTGGATGCGCGAGCACGGCATGCGCTGGGCCACGATGGACGAGG
>CAIQOY010000326.1 GCA_903873565.1 uncultured Actinomycetes bacterium | reverse complement strand
GGCCTCCGGGGTGGCCAGCGAGGGCAAGCGCGGCCCGATCGACCGGCTGCGCGGGCGGCTGATCTTCCCGCTGCAGGACGGCCGCGGGCGCGTGCGCGGCTTCGCGGGCCGAATCCTGCCCGGCGCCGAGGGGCCCAAGTACATCAACTCGCCGGAGGGGCCCTTCTTCCACAAGGGGCGGCTCCTGTACGGGCTGCACCATGCGCGCTCGCCGATCGCCAAGGCGGGGCGCGCCGTGATCGTCGAGGGCTACACCGACGTGATCGCGCTGCACGCGGCCGGGGTGGAGGAGGCCGTCGCGTCGATGGGCACCGCCCTGACCGAGGAGCAGCTGGCGGAGCTGCGCCGGCTCTGCTCGACCCTGGTCCTCGCGTTCGACGCCGACCAGGCCGGGCAGGAGGCCGCCCTGCGCGGCATGCGCCTGGCCGAGCAGCAGGGCTTCGACGTGCGCATCGTGCCCCTGCCCGCCGGGCAGGACCCCGCGGAGATCGCCCAGGGCGGGCGCGAGGCCGTCGACCGCGCGTTCGACGGGGCGGTCTCGGTGCTGGCCTTCCTCGTGGGCCGCGCGCTGGCCCGCCGCGACACGGACGGCCCCGACCGGGTCTACGCCGAGCTGCGCTCGATCCTCTCGCAGGCCCCGCCGACGCCCGAGCGGCAGGCCCAGGTCCGCCGCGTCGCGGACGCCCTGCGCCTCGACGCCGAGCTGGAGGCGCGCCTCACGCGCGGGGCCCGCATCGGCCAGCCCGCCGCGGAGGACGGCGCCCTCGACCGCGCGCGCAAGCGCCTCGACCAGCGCACCCGCGCCGAGCGCGAGCTGCTCGCCGCCTGCCTCGCCCTGCCCGCACTCGCCCCCGGCGCCCTCGACGAGGCCGAGCCCTGCATCGCCGACCCCGTGCACCGGGCGCTCGTCGCGTGGGTGCGGGAGCGCGCCGCCGGCGCCGAGCCCGTGCCGCCGCCCGGGGCGGAGGAGGTCGTGGCCGCGCTGTTCGCCCACGCCGCGCGCTTCGACCCCGAGGGCGGCGAGGTGCGCAGCGCCGAGGAGGCCGAGGTGGCGCTGCGCCAGCTCGTGCTGCAGCTGCGGCTGCGCGCGGCCGACGACGCGATCGGGCCGCTGCGCGTGCGCCTCGACGAGGGGTCCGCGGACGCCGACGCGCAGCACCGCCTGCTGGCGCTCCAGCGGGAGGCGGAGGCCCTGCGGGCCGAGCTGCGCGCCACCGGCGTGGTCGCGTAGATCGCCGCGGCACGTCGCGCGGGAACCCCCATCGGGCTCCCGTCGGCGGCTCGTACAGTCCCGGGCAGTTCCTCCGTCGATCGGGTCCTCGCGACCCGCTCGGCGGAGGGGCGCCACATCCGGGGAGTCGCGCCGTGGGTCCCATCCCGCCGAGGATGGCCCCGGCACCGACAGCCGAACGGCTCAGTACCTCCGCGGTCCGCGTGATCAGGCCGGACCGCGGAGGGGCGCCCCGGGATCGCAGGAGGATCGCGATGCGGGGACCGGCCCCCGGCCGCTGGCTGATGATCGGCTTCGTCGCCGTGATCGCGGCGTCGTGGGCCGCCCTCGCGGCCAGCGTCTGGGGCCCCGGGTAGGGCTATACTGGCGCCGCCGATCCTCGGTAGCTCAATGGCAGAGCATCCGGCTGTTAACCGGAGGGTTGTAGGTTCGAGTCCTACCCGAGGAGCTCCCGGCGCGGGCGTCGCCGACG
>CAIQOY010000325.1 GCA_903873565.1 uncultured Actinomycetes bacterium | reverse complement strand
GTGGAAGACGAGGTTCGTGAAGCCCATCTCCACGTAGGCGGCGATCCGCTCGACGGCCTCGTCGGGGTCGTTCGTGCAGATGAAGCGGCTCGTGGCGTCCACGCTCGGGTCGGCGGCGAGGCGCTCGAGCTCGGCCGGGTCATCGACGTCCTTCTTGAGCTCGGCGGGCAGGGCCAGGGGCGCCCAGAACTCGCAGTCGGCGCGGGCCTGCTCGACGTCGGGGTGATACGAGAGCTTGATCTCCATCAGGAGGTCGAGGTCGGAGAGGCTGCGGCCGGCCTGCTCCGCGCCCTCGGCGAGGGCGGGCAGGATCTTCTCGGTGTAGAGCTCGCGCGGCTTGCCCGACGTGGTGATGAAGCCGTCGGCGGTGGCGCCGGCGTAGCGGGAGGCCAGGGGGGCGGCGGCCGCGACGTAGATCGGCGGCGGCGCCTCGGGCAGGTCGTAGATCGTGGCGTTCGAGGTGCGGTAGAAGTCGCCCTCGAAGGTGACGCGCTCCTCGGCCCAGAGCTGGCGGATCAGGGCCAGCGACTCCTTCAGGCGCTTGAGGCGCTCGGGGCCCTCGGGCCACTCGACGCCCGTGGGCGGCACCTCGTTGAGCGACTCGCCCGAGCCGACGCCGAGGAAGATGCGGCCGGGGGCGAGGCAGGCGAGGGTCGCGAAGCCCTGCGCCACCGTCGAGGGGTGGTGGCGGAAGGTGGGGGTGATCACGCTGGTGCCGATCGCGGCGTGGCAGGTGCGCTCGACGAGCGCCCCCATCCAGGCGAACGAGAACGGCGAGTGGCCGCCCGTGTGCCGGAAGGGCTGGAAGTGGTCGGAGATCGCGATGGTGTCCCAGCCCTTCGCGTCCGCGTGGACGGCGAACTCGAGGAGCTCGCGCGGCGCGAACTGCTCGCTCGAGGCCTTGTAGCCGATCCGGATCACGGGACTCCCTTCGCGTCCGCCGCGGCGGGCGGACGTAGACTGCCGCGGGATGATAGCCCTGGTCCCGCTCAAGGCCCTGGACGACGCGAAGTCGCGGCTCGGCGAGGTGCTCGACGCCGAGGCGCGCCACGACCTCGCGCTGCGCATGCTGACGCGCGTCGTCGACGCCTGCCTCGGCGCGGGCCTCGCGGTGGCGATCGTCTCGTCCGACCCGATGGCGTACATCGCGGCCCGCGAGCTCGGGGCGGCCGTCGTCGACGACGGCGGCGAGGACCTGACGGGCTCGGTACGCCGCGGGCTCGCCGCCTACCCCGACGCCGAGGCGGTGGTGGTGATCGCCGGCGACCTGCCGTACGTGACGACCGAGGACGTCGAGGCGCTGCTCGCGGCGGCCACGCCGCTCGCCGTCGCCCCGTCGGTCGACGGGCGCACGAACGCGGTCGCGGCGCGACCGCCGAGCGCCTTCACCCCGGCCTACGGCGAGGGCTCGGCGGCTCGCCACGGCGGCGTGCGGGTCGAGCGGCCCGGCCTCGCCCGCGACATCGACACCCCGGCGGACCTCGCCGCCTTCGAGGCCGCATGCGGGTGACCTGCATCGCGGGCGGCGTCGGCGGCGCCCGCATGGCCCTCGCGCTCCAGGAGGCGCTCGCGCCCGGCGAGCTGACGGTGGTCGGGAACGTCGGCGACGACACGGAGCACTGGGGGCTGCACATCGCGCCGGACCTCGACACCGTCCTCTACACCCTGACCGGCCGGATCGACCCGGCCAACGGCTGGGGGGTGGCCGGCGACACGCGCGCGGTGATGGACGAGATCACGGCGCTCGGCGAGGACGACTGGTTCATCCTCGGCGACCGCGACCTCGCCCTGCACATCAGCCGCACGCGCCGGCTCGCCGCGGGCGAGCCGCTGTCGGCGATCACCGCCGACGTCGCCGCGCGCTGGGGCTGCCCGAGCCGGAT
>CAIQOY010000324.1 GCA_903873565.1 uncultured Actinomycetes bacterium | reverse complement strand
TGCATCGCGCTGGCCCAGCTCCTCCGCCCCGGCTGCCCGGTCATCCTCGGCTCGTTCCTGACGAACGCCAACATGCAGTCCGGCTCGACCTGCATGGGCACCCCCGAGTCGGCGCTCGGCCTGTTCGCGATCGGCCAGATCGCGCGCCGCCACAAGCTGCCGTTCCGCTCGGGCGGCGGGTTCACCTCCAGCCAGACCGTCGACGCCCAGGCCGGCTACGAGGCCCTGATGACGATGATGCCGACCTTCATGGCCGGCACGAACTACGTGCTGCACACCGCGGGCTGGCTCGAGAGCGGCCTCGTCTCCTCCTACGAGAAGTTCATCGTGGACATGGAGATCATGCGGATGCTGCAGGCCACGTTCCGTCCGCTCGAGATCGACGAGGCCTCGCTCGCCTACGGCGCGCACGAGGAGGTGATGTCCTCCACGGACAGCCGCCACTTCCTCGGCACCGCCCACACGATGGAGCACTTCCGCGACTGCTTCTACCGCCCGCTCCTGTCCTCCTCGGACGCCTTCGAGCGCTGGGAGAAGAACGGCGGCAAGGACGCCTGCGAGCGCGCCGGGGAGATCGCCACGAAGATGCTCGACGAGTACGAGGAGCCCGCGCTCGACGATGCCGTCAAGGCCGAGCTCAAGGAGTACGTCGACCGGCGCCGGAAGGAGCTGGGCGACTAGCCCCGGCCTGCTGCCCCGGGCAGCAGACATTTCACCGATACTGCGCACGTGGACGACGCCGCCCCCGTGCCCACCAGCATGCTGGCCGCCTCCGCGCGCCGCGCGGCCGACGCCGACTCCAAGTCGGCCGAGGCCTATCGGGCGATCAAGGACATGATCGTCTCGCTCGAGCTGCCGCCGGCGGCGCTGCTCGACGAGCGCGGCCTGGCCGAGCGGCTCGACGTGGGGCTGACCCCGGTGCGCCAGGCGCTGCGGCGGCTCGAGTGGGAGAGCCTCGTGGTGATCCTGCCGCGCCGCGGCACCCTGGTGGCCGACCTCAACGACTCGGACCTCGACCGCATCTTCGAGATGCGCTCCGTGCTCGAGCCGCAGGCCGCGGGCCTCGCCGCCGAGCGCGGCACCGACGAGCAGCGCGCGGCGCTGGCCGGGGTGATCGCCCGCACCCACGCGGAGCTCGCTCGGCCGACCCCCGACCGACGCGCCCTGATCGCGCTCGACCGCGAGCTGCACCGGCTGATCTGGGCGATGACGGGCAACGGCATGCTCGAGCAGACCCTCGAGTGGCTGTTCAGCCACGTGCTGCGCCGCTGGAACGTGCTGCTGGACCGGGCCGGCGAGCTCGGCAACGTGATGGCCCAGCACGAGGCCGTCGTCGACGCGATCGTCGCCGGCGACGCCGCGGGGGCGCGGCGGGCGATGGCCCGGCACGTCGCCGACTACCAGCGCTCGCTGACCGACTAGCCCGGCCGGCCACCCCCGCGGGCGGCGATCTGCCCTACGCTCGGGGGGTGCGCGAGGCGGTCCTGTTCGACATCCACGGCAACGCGGACGCCCTCGAGGCGGTCCTCGCCGAGGCCGACGCCCTCGGCTGCGAGGGCCTCGTCCTCGGCGGCGACTACGCGTTCCTCGGGCCGGCGCCCGCCGAGTGCGTCGACCGTCTGCGCGACGACCCCCGGCCCGCCGTCGCGATCCGCGGCAACACCGACCGCATGATCGCCGAGGGCGGC
>CAIQOY010000323.1 GCA_903873565.1 uncultured Actinomycetes bacterium | reverse complement strand
GTCCGCCGGCGGGCCGGACGAGGCCGCGATCGAGGCGGCCCGCCAGCGCCGCGAGCAGCGCAAGGGCCGCAAGCGCCGCTGACGCGCGTCCGGCAGCGCGCCTAGCCTGCCCCCGTGGACCACGGCCGGCGCCTCGTGATCAGCCCGTGCCCGGTGGAGGCCTCCGCGCGCCTCGCGGCGGGCGTCGGCTGCGGCCGGGTGCTCGCCGACGCGATGGCCCGGCGCGGCTGGGACGACCCCGACGCGCTGCGCGCCTTCCTCGACGCGGAGGGCCCGCAGCACGACCCGCTGCTCCTCGGCGATGCCCCGCGCGCGGTCGAGCTGGTGGCGGACGCCGTCGCCGCCCGCCGGCGGATCGCCGTCCACGGCGACTACGACGCCGACGGGGTCTGCGCCACCGCGCTCCTGACGGAGGGGCTGGCCGCGCTCGGCGCCGACGTCCGGCCGTTCATCCCGAGCCGCTTCGACGAGGGCTACGGCCTCGCCGTCGAGACCGTGGAGCGCCTCCACGCCGAGGGCGTCGAGGTCCTGATCACCGTCGACTGCGGGATCACGGCCGTGGAGGCCGCGCGGCGGGCCGCCGAGCTCGGCGTCGCCCTCGTGGTCACCGACCACCACCGCCACGGCGAGGCGCTCCCCGACTGCCCCGTCGTCGCTCCCGCCCTCGGCGGCTACCCGTTCGACCAGCTCTGCGGCGCCGGCACGGCCTTCAAGCTGCTCGAGGCGCTCGTGGCGCGCCTCGACGGCGACCCCGCCATCCTCGAGGGGGTCGCCGACCTCGTGGCGATCGCCACCGTGGCCGACCTCGTGCCGCTCGTGGGCGAGAACCGCGCGCTCGCCCGCTGGGGCCTCAAGCGGATCGCGGCGGGCGGCCGGCTCGGCCTCGACACCCTGATGCGGGTGGCGAAGGTCGACGCGCGCACGGTGGACGCCGGCGCGATCGGCTTCCGGATCGGCCCGCGGCTGAACGCGGCCGGCCGGCTCGAGCACGCCGACGCGGCGCTGCGCCTCCTGATGACCCGGGACCCGCGCGAGGCGCACGAGCTGGCCGAGGAGCTCGACGGCCTCAACCGCCGCCGCCGCGCCCTCGAGGACCGCATCCTGCGCGAGGCGCTCGAGCAGCACGCGGCGCTGCCGGCGGCCCGGCGGGACGCGCTCGGCACGGTGCTCGCGCAGGACGGCTGGCACGCCGGGGTGGTCGGGATCGTCGCGAGCCGTGTGGTCGAGCGCCTGCGCCGCCCCGCCGTCCTGGTGGCGATCGACGGCGACACGGGGCGCGGCTCGGGCCGCAGCGTGGAGGCCTTCGACCTGCACGCCGCCCTCGCCGTCTGCGATCCGCACCTCGAGCGCTGGGGCGGGCACCGCGCCGCCGCCGGCGTCACGGTCGCGACCGACCAGCTCGACGCCTTCACCGCGGCCTTCGAGGCCCACGCGACCGCGGCCCTGACGGGGGCCGACCTGCGCCCCGTGGAGCGGATCGACGCGGTCGCGGCGCTGACCGACGTCACGCTGGAGACCGCGCAGGACCTCGCCCGGCTCGAGCCGGTCGGGATGGGCAACCCCGCCGTCACCGTGCTGATCCCCGCCGCCGAGCTCGACGAGGTGCGGCGGATCGGCTCGGAGGGGCGCCACCTCGACATGCGCGTGCGCACCGCGGCCGGCTCCTGCCGCTGCGTCGCCTGGTCGCACGGCGAGCGCCACGCGGAGCTCGCGGCCGGCGGGCGCGTCGACGTCGCCGCGCGGATCGAGCGCAGCGTCTGGCAGGGCGCCGAGCGGGTCGAGCTGGTGGCCCGCGCGATCCAGCCCCTCCCGGCCGACCTGCCCGCGGCGGCCGGGCTCTGCCCGACGCCGTGCGACGCGACCTGCCCGCACCTCGTGGCCGCGGCCGCTCCGGCCCCGTGGCCGGCGGACGGCCTCGACCCGGCGGCGATGGCGGACGGGCGCGACGGCGGCGCGATCGCGGAGCTGACCCGCCTGGCGGCGACGGGGCAGGGGCTGCTCGTCGTCGTGGCGGACGTGGCCCGGCGCCGCGCCATGCTCGACCAGGCGCTGCACCCGGCCCGCTTCGGGCTGCGCGGCGCCTTGCTCTTCTCGCGGGTCTGCGCCGACGCGGCGCTCGACGCCCGCGCCGACCTCCTCGCCGAGGGGCCGTACGTCGCCCTGGCCGACCACGAGACGCTCGCCGCGCGGCCGCGGATCGCGACGGCCTTCCCGGATGCCGTGCTGCTCGACCCGGGCCCCGCGGGCTGGCTCGCGCCGGCCGGGCCGCGCTGGACCCGGCTCGACGGGCCGGCGGAGCGCGCCTTCGCCGAGCGGGCCCGCGCCGCCCTCGGCGCGGCCTAGCCGGACGGCCCGGACGACGGCCTCCGGTACCATCGGGGGAGCGATGTCCGCCGTCTCCAGCCTCGCGCCCGCCGCCGAGGTCCACCGCGACCTCCTGGACGAGCTGCTCGAGGACGTGCGCGAGTACGCGCCCGAGGCCGACCAGGAGCGGATCGCGCAGGCCTTCGAGCTGTCCTGCCTGCACCACGACGGGCAGCTGCGCAAGAGCGGCGAGCCCTTCGTCTACCACCCCTGGGGCGTGGCCAAGATCTGCGCGCAGCTGCGCCAGCCCGAGGACGTCCTGATCGGGGCGCTCCTGCACGACGTGGTCGAGGACACGGCGGCGACCGCCGACGAGGTCGGGGCGCGCTTCGGCCCCCAGGTCCAGGTGCTGGTCGAGGGGGTCACGAAGCTCTCGCGGATCCAGTTCGCCTCCCGCGAGGAGGCCGAGGCCGAGAACTACCGCAAGATGATCCTGTCGATGGCGGAGGACATCCGCGTCATCGTGATCAAGCTCGCCGACCGCCTGCACAACATGCGCACGCTGTCGTTCCTCGGCAAGCAGAAGCAGCTGCAGAAGGCGAAGGAGACGCTCGAGGTGTACGCGCCGCTCGCGCACCGCCTCGGCATCCACTCCGTCATGTGGGAGCTGGAGGACCTCGCCTTCGCGACGCTCTACCCGCGCAAGTACGCGGAGATCGAGTCGATGGTCAACGAGCGGCGCGCCGACCGCGAGCGCTACGTGGCCGAGGCGGGGCAGATCCTGCTGGCCGAGCTCGGGAAGGTCGGCATCCACGCCTCGATCGCCGGGCGCGCCAAGCACTTCCACTCGATCTACGAGAAGATGACGCGCCGCGGCAAGGAGTTCAACGAGATCTACGACCTCACGGCGATGCGCGTGATGGTCGACTCGGACCGCGACTGCTACGGGGCGATCGGCGTGATCCACGCCCTCTGGAAGCCGATGCCGGGCCGCTTCAAGGACTACATCGCGGTCCCGAAGACGAACGGCTACCAGTCGCTGCACACCACGATCATCGGGCCCCACGGCAAGCCGCTGGAGATCCAGGTGCGCACGCCGCAGATGCACCAGCGCGCCGAGTACGGCGTCGCGGCGCACTGGCTGTACAAGGACAAGGACCGCGGGCCCAGCCAGTGGCTCGCCGACCTCGTCGAGGCGCCCGAGGGGGACCCGGCCGGCTACCTCGCCGACCTGCGCAGCGGGCTCGTCGACGACGAGGTCTTCGTGTTCACGCCGAAGGGCGAGCTGAAGGCCCTGACCGCCGGCGCGACCCCGCTCGACTTCGCCTACGCCGTCCACACCGACGTCGGCCACCGCTGCGTCGGCGCCAAGGTCAACGGGCGCATCGTGCCCCTGTCGGCCACGCTCAAGAGCGGCGACATCGTGGAGATCCTGACCTCGAAGGCCGACCGCGGACCGTCGCGCGACTGGATGGGCGTCGCCCAGACCACGCGCGCGCGCAACAAGATCCGCGCCTGGTTCGCGCGCGAGCAGCGCGAGGACACGGAGGCCCGGGGGCGCGAGCTCCTGCAGCAGGCGCTGCGCCAGAACAAGCTGCCGACGCAGCGGATCGCCTCGTCGCCCGTGCTCGCGGGCGTGATGCGCGAGATGGGCTACCGCAAGGCGGAGGAGTTCTACGTCGCCCTCGGCGCGGGCAACATCACCGTGCCGCAGGTGATCGGCAAGCTGCTCGCACACCTCAAGACCGAGGAGGTCGCGACCGAGCCCGCGCCGACCCGCAAGGGCGGGGGGCGCACCCGCGCGCTCGCCTCGGACTCGTACGGGATCGTCGTCGACGGGGTCGAGGACCCGGGCGTGATGGTGCGCATGGCCAAGTGCTGCACGCCGGTGCCGGGCGACCCGATCGTCGGCTACATCAGCGTCGGCCGCGGCATCACGATCCACCGCGGCGACTGCCCGAACGCCCGCCAGCTGGCGCGCACGCCGGAGCGCTTCGCGGGCGTCTCCTGGAGCGGGGAGGAGCCGGAGGCCTCGTTCCGGGTCGGCATCAGCGTCGACGCCTGGGACCGCCCGCGCCTGCTCGAGGACATCGGGCGCACCGTCGCCGAGCACGGCTGCAACGTGGTGGAGTACGGCGGCCACACGGGCGAGGGCATGGCCCGCAACTGGTACGTGCTGGAGATCGGCGACCTGCGCGAGCTGAAGGCCGTCCTGGCCTCGCTGCGCCAGGTCGATTCGGTGATCGACGCCTACCGCGTCACGCCGGGCGCGGCCGACTAGGCGCGCGCGCCGGGGCCGTAGGCGAGCGGGTTGAGCTCGCCGCGGGCGAAGCGGTCGGGCGCGAGCGCGGCGATGTCCACGGCCGGCGCGCGGCCCGTCATGAGGTCGGCGAGGACGCGGCCGATCGCGGGCGTCGACTTGAGGCCGTGGCCCGACCAGCCCGCGCAGACCCAGAGGTCGTCGATGCCGGGCACGGGCCCCGCGACCGGGTGCCAGTCGGGCGTGTGGTCGTAGGCGCCGCCCCAGCCGCCGACCAGCGGCTGGCCGGCCAGCGACGGGAAGCGCGCGGCGAGCGCCGTGCGGATCGCCTCCTCGTAGCCGTCGAGGAGCGGGCGCTGGCAGTCGTCGCGCACGTGGATCTCGGGGGTGCCGGCCTGGTAGGCGACGACCCAGATGTCGCGGCCCGCGGCGGCCCGCACGACGACGTTGGAGACGGCGTCGGAGGTGACGGCGGCGGGCGCCGGCTGCCCGGGGTCGAGGCGCAGGACGGCGACCTGGATGCGGCTGAGCGCGATCGGGGCCTCCCAGCCGAGCGGGCCGAGCAGCTCGCCCGACCAGCCGCCCGTGGCCACGACGACGCGGCCGGCGTGGATCTCCTCGCCGCCCGCGAGGCGCACGCCGACGGCGCTCCCGCCGGCCACCAGGATCTCCTCGACGGCCGCGTTCTGGCGCAGGTCGAGGCCGCGGGCCAGCGAGTCGAGGGTCCAGCCGGCGATCATCTGCCGCGCGTCGCAGACGCCGCCCGCGGGCTCGTAGGCGGCTCCGGCGACGTCGTCGAGGGCCATCAGGGGCTCGACCGCGCCGATCTCGTCGGGGGCCAAGAAGCGCGTGTCGAGGCCGAGCGCGCGCTGGCGCTCGACCTGGCCGCGGCAGACGTCCGCGAGGCGCTCGGGGACGGGCAGGAGGTAGCCGGTCGGGGTGTAGCCGCTCGCGCCGACGCCGACCTCGTCGTCCCAGTGGATCAGGATCTCGGTGCCCAGCATCGAGAGCTGGATCAGGACCGGGTTCGTGTAGTGCCGGCGGACCATGCCGAAGGTGAGGCCGGAGTCGCCGTCGCCCGGGTGGGCGCGGTCGACGACGGCCACGGTCCCCGCGCCGGCGCGCAGGAGCGCGTTCGCGGTGGAGGAGCCGACGAGGCCGGCGCCGATCACGCAGACGTCGCAGGTCGCGGGCACGCCGGGACCCTACCACCGGCGGGTGCGGTCCGGGCGCCCGTCCTGTACCGTGACCCCGTCACTGCGGCGGGAGGGCCTGACATGGCGGACATCCTCGATGGCGAGAAGCTGATCTGGGCCGGTCGGCCCACGTGGAAGTGGTCGCTGACCTTCATCCTCAAGTGGGGCATCCTGGCCCTGATCCCCCTGATCGCGGGCGTCGTGCTGAGCCAGGTCTCGAGCGTGGCGGTGACGTGGTTCTTCGCCGCGACCGTGATCCTCGTCGCGATCGTCATCGTGCTCGCCTGGGTGCGCCGGCTCGACACCCACTACACGGTCACGGACCGCCGCCTGATCGTCCGCCACGGCATCCTCAACCGCAACGAGCGCAGCGCCAGCCTCGAGCGGATCCAGAACGTCAACACCGGCCAGGGCCTGCTCGGGCGCCTGCTCAACTTCGGCGACGTCGAGTTCGACACGGCCGGCTCGGAGGTGGGCGACGCGGAGCTCGCGCTGCGCGGCGTCAACGACCCGCACCAGGTGCGCGACGACCTCGACCGGATCCTGATCGGGCGCAGCCCGTCGTCCAGCGGGGTCTAGGCCCTACGGCTCCCAGTCCTCGCCGCCGATGTCCCAGCCCACCAGGCAGAAGGGGCTGAGGAGGTCGGCGACGCGCTCCCACGCGGCGCGCGCCGCGTCGTCGAGGGGCGCCGCGGACACGAGCTCGGCGACGACGTCGTCCTCGTAGCGGATCGGCACCTCCGCGGCGCGCTCGCCGGCCGGGCCGGCCCAGGGGCCGTCGGTGAAGGCGCCCTCCTCGACGAAGCGGATCCCGACGCCGGCCCCGCTCGCCTGCGCGAGCGCGCCGACCGCGGCCCGCAGGATCGCGTCGGACTCCTCGCCGCCGTCGACGATGGCGGCGACCGCGGCGACCAGCGCGTCGTGGTCGCTCATCCCCGGATCACCGCGAGCACCTCGTCGCGGCGCTCCGCCATCTCGGCCGCGCTCTGGGCCTCGAGGTTGAGGCGCAGCAGCGGCTCGGTGTTGGAGGGGCGCACGTTGAAGCGCCAGGTGTCGTGGTCGATCGAGATGCCGTCGAGGTGGCTGATCGTCGCGCCGCCCCCGAAGCGGTCCTTGAGCTCCTGGAGCTTGAGGGCGACGTCCGGCACGGGCGAGTTGATCTCGCCGGTGATGTGGTACCGCTCGCGCAGGGGCGCCAGCAGGTCGGCGAGGCGGGAGCCGGAGCGCGACACGAGCTGCAGGACGAGGAGCGCCGGCAGGATGCCGGTGTCGACGCCGTAGAACTCGCGGAAGTAGTAGTGCCCCGAGACCTCGCCGGCGAACATCCCGCCGGTGTCCCGCATCGCCACCTTGATGAAGGCGTGGCCGACGCGCGAGACCTCGGCGGTGCCGCCGCAGCGCGCGACGGTGTCGGGCACCGCGCGGGACGCGCGCACGTCGTAGAGGATGGTGGCGCCCGGGTGCAGGCGCAGCACCTCCTCGGCGAGCAGCGCGGTCATGAAGTCGCCGGGGACGAACTCGCCGTCCTCGTCGATGAAGAAGCAGCGGTCGGCGTCGCCGTCCCAGGCGATGCCGAGGGCGCCCGGGTGCTCGCGCACCTTGCCCTCGATGAAGGCGCGGTTCTCCTCGAGCAGCGGGTTCGGCTGGTGGTCCGGGAAGGCGCCGTCCGGCTCCAGGAAGAACGGCACGGCGCGGACCGGCAGGCGCTCCAGGATCGGGCCCAGCATCGTGCCGGCCATGCCGCTGCCGCCGTCGAGGACGACCTCGAGGTCGCGCATCGCATCGGCGTCGACGAGGGAGAGCATCTTGTCCGCGTAGGCGGGCAGCACGTCGACCGGGCTGGCGGTGCCGGGCGCGGCGGCGTCGGGGAGGGGGTCGCCGAGGGCGGCCGCCTTGACCTCGTTGAGGCCGGAGGCGCTGCCGACCGGCTGGGCCCCCGCGCGCACGATCTTCATGCCGTTGTACTCGGCCGGGTTGTGGGAGGCGGTGACGATCAGGCCGCCGTCGAGGCCGTTCTCGGCGACCGCGAAGTAGAGCATCTCGGTGCCGATCTCCCCGAGCACGTCGACGTCGGCGCCGCCGGCGGTCGCGCCCTCGATCGCGGCGCGGGCGAGCTCGGGGGATGAGAGGCGCATGTCGTGGCCGATCGCGATGCGCTTCGGCCGGAAGGCCTCCACGTAGGCGCGCGCGATGCGGCGGGCGCCGTCGGGGTCGAGCTGGTCCGGGACGGTGCCGCGGACGTCGTAGGCCTTGAAGATGGCGGGATCGAGCGTCATGCCGTGGAGGGTACCCATGCCTCGCTGATCAGACGCCAGGAGTCGTCGAGGGACTGGGGCATCACGCGCGTCTCGGTGAGCACGGGCATGAAGTTGGTGTCGCCGTTCCAGCGCGGCACGACGTGCAGGTGCAGGTGGCCCTCGATGCCGGCGCCGGCGGCGCGGCCCAGGTTGAGGCCGGCGTTGGCCCCGTGCGGGCGCAGCGTGGCGTCGAGCGTGCGCAGGCCCCGGTCGAGCAGGTCCCACAGCTCCGCGCGCTCGGCGGCGTCGAGCTCGCCCGGCTCGGCGAGGTGCCGGTAGGGCGCGATCAGGAGGTGGCCGTTGGTGTACGGGTAGAGGTTGAGCAGCGCGAAGCAGCGCTCCCCGCGGTGCACGATCAGGGCCGCGCGGTCGTCGCCGCGGGCCGGGGCGGCGCAGAAGACGCACTCCAGCGGATCGTGCCCGGAGGCGGCCTTGACGAACTCGAGGCGCCACGGTGCCCACAGCCGCTCCATGCCCCGGAGCGTACCCGGCGCACGCGGGGGCGGGTACCCTCGGGGCATGGCGCCCGTGCCCGAGATCCCCGTGCTCGCCGCGCGCCTGGCCGGGACGCTCGACGCGGCGCCCCCCGCGGCGACGGCCAGCGTGATGCTGTGCCTGCGGGAGGGCGGGCGCGGGACCGAGATCCTGCTCTGCCGGCGCGCGCAGCGCGCGGGCGACCCGTGGTCGGGCCACGTGGGGCTGCCGGGCGGGCGCGTCGAGCCGGAGGACGCCGATCCGCTGGCGGCGGCGGCCCGCGAGACGCGGGAGGAGGTCGGCTTCGACCCGCGCGCCACGGGGACGGTGCTCGGGATGCTCGAGCCGCTGCAGCCGCGCGCGTTCCCGATCCTGATCGGGGCCTACGTCGCGCACATCACCGAGCCCGCGCCGCTGGTGCTGTCGGAGGAGCTGGCGGCCGCCTGGTGGACGCCCTTCGCGGACCTCGAGCACGTCAGCGCCGAGGTGCCGGAGGCGCCCACGCGCGTCTCGGCCTGGCGACTGCCCCACGACGACGCCGCCGACGTCGTCCTGTGGGGGATCACCTACCGGCTGCTGGACCGCCTGCTGGCCGCGGCGGCCGCCTGAGGCCGGTTCGGCCGCCGCCTTCCGGACGCCGATAGACTCAGCACGATGGCCGGCGGGCAGACCGATCTCGCGGCGGAGCGGGCGATGGGCGCGCTGCAGCGCGTCCACGACGAGGTGGATCGGGCCGTGCGCACGCCGCCCGGGCTGATCGCCGACCT
>CAIQOY010000322.1 GCA_903873565.1 uncultured Actinomycetes bacterium | reverse complement strand
TGCCGACGAGCGGCGTGGTGCGCGACTCCGCGTCCAACGCGGGCAACCTGCCGAACCTGACCGGCACGCTCTCGGCGACCGACGCGGAGACCGCGGCGGCGTCGCTCGCCTACGGCTTCGACGGGGTCACGCCGTCCGGCGGCAGCGCGGTCTTCACCGACGCGAGCGGCTACGGCACGATCACCCTCGTCACGGCGACCGGCGCCTGGACCTTCGACCCCGACGAGCTCAAGGTGCGCGCGCTCGCGAACGGGGCCTCCTACACGGTGTCCGCGACCGCGACCGCGACGGACGCCGGCAGCCCGGGCCTGACCGACTCGAGGCTCCTGCGCATCCGCATCGAGGGCTCGAACAACCGCCCGATCATGAGCGCCCCGGTCGGCGGCTCGCTGACCGACACGAGCGGCGCCGACACGTTCTCCGCCGTGACCGGGGCGCTCGTCGCCACCGACTACGACCTCGGCAGCACCCTCACGTACGGCATCACCGGGGGCACGGGGTCGGGGACGGTCACGATGGCCGGCGCCTACGGCACCCTCGCGGTCGTGGCCGCCACCGGCGCGTGGACCTACACGCCGACCGCCAGCGCCGTCAACGGCGCAGCCGCCGGGCAGACCGACGACTTCTCCGTCACCGTCACCGACGGCGACACGCCGCAGGAGAGCGTCACGCGGCTCCTCTCGATCACGATCTCCGGCACCAACGACCGCCCGATCCTCGCCGCGGTCACGGGCCCGACGTTCACGGACACGGCCGCCGCCGACGACTTCACGGACGCGACGGGCACCCTGTCGGCGACGGATGCGGAGGGGACGCCGCGCACCTACGGGATCGAGACGGCCGGCGGCACCGTGCAGACCCTGGCCGGGGCGTACGGCACGCTGACGGTCGTCTCCGGCTCGGGCGCCTGGACCTACGCACCGAACGACGCCGCGATCAACGCGCTCGCTCAGGACGCCAGCGACGTGTTCACGGTGTCGGCCTCGGACGGCGCGCTCAGCGCGACGCGCACCCTGACGGTGGCGATCACCGCCGCGAACGACACGCCGACCCTGGCCGCCCCGACGGCCGTGGCGCTGACCGACACGGCGGCGAGCGACACGTTCGGGCTGCAGGCCGGGGCGCTCGCGGGCGCGGACCCGGAGAGCCGGCCGCTCGAGTACTCGATCACCGGCGGCACCGACCAGGGCGCGACCGTCGAGCGGGCGGGGACGTACGGCACCCTCGCCGTCGCGAAGACCACGGGCGCCTACGCCTTCACGCCGAACGCCGCGGCGATCAACCTGCTCGCCACGGGCACCACGGAGAGCTTCACGGTGCGCGTCACCGACGGCGCGCTGACGACCACGCAGACCCTGGCCGTGTCGATCACCGCGGTCAAGGAGACCCCGGTGGTGACCTGGGCCGACCCGGCCTCGATCGTCTACGGGACGGCGCTGTCCGGGACGCAGCTCAACGCCGCGGCGAGCGGCTTCGCGGGCGCGGTGGCCGGAACCTTCGCCTACGCGGAGGGCGCGACCCCGCGCGTGGTCGGCGACGTCCTCACCCGCGGCGCCCACTCGATCGTGGCCACCTTCACGCCGACCGACAGCGCGGTCTACACCACGGCGACCGACGCGTCGACGATCACCGTGACGCCCGCCGCGCAGACGATCGCCGTCTCCGCGGCCTCGACGAGCCTCGCGTATGGCGGCATGGGCACGACGCTGAGCCACTCCTTCACCGGGCCGCACGGCGCGGGCACGGTCTCCTACGCGAGGGTCTCGGGTCCATGCACCGTGTCGGGCGCGAACGTGACCGTGACCGGCGCCGGTGACTGCGTCGTGACCGCCGCGGTCGACGAGGATGACACCCTCGGCAACTTCTCGGATGCGACCTCGGCGCCGCTCACGATCGCGATCGCGAAGGCCACGCTCACCCTCACGGCCCAGGACAAGCAGAAGCGGGCGACGAACGCCGACCCGGCGCTGACCTACCTCGTGTCGGGCTACGTCGGCTCCGACAACGCCTCGGCGATCAACGTGACCGGCCTCGGGATGACGCGGGCGGTGGGGGAGGTCGCCGGCACCTACCCGATCAGCTTCACGGGCGCCGCGACCGCCGCCAACTACGACTTCGCCTACGTCAACGGCACGTTCACGATCACCGACCGCGACGTGCCTGTCGTGACCTGGGCGACGCCCGCCGGGATCACCTACGGCGACCCGCTCACGACCGGGATGCTCAACGCGACGGCGGCCTTCGGCGGCAGCCCCGTGCCGGGCACCTTCGCCTACTCGGTCGGCGGCGTCGCGGTCGCCGCCGGCGCGGTGCTCCCGCACGGCAGCCACGTGGTCACCGCGACCTTCACCCCCACCGACACGACCCTGTACGCCCCGGGCTCGACCGCCCAGGTCACGGTCACCGTGGCCCGCAAGGCCCTGACGGTGAGTGGGGTCACCGCCCTCGACAAGGACTTCGACGGCACCGCCACCGCGGCCCTCGACCTCGCCTCCGCGGCGCTCGTCGGCGTGGTCGGCTCCGACGTCGTCACGCTCGACTCGACGGCCGTTGCCGCGGTGTTCCCGTCGGCGGAGGTGGGCACGGGCCGCGCGGTGACGATCTCGGGCCTCGCCCTGGCCGGCGCGGCCGCGGGCGAGTACACACTGACCCAGCCGGCGGCGACGGCGGCGATCCGGGCCGTCCCGCCGGGCCCGCCGACCACGGTGACCGCGTCGGCCGGCGACGGGCAGGCCGTCATCGAGTGGTCCGCGCCGGCCTTCACGGGCGGCCGGCCGATCACCGGCTACACGGTCACCTCGTCCCCGAGCGCCCGCACCTGCGACTGGACCAGCGGCCCCCTGACCTGCACGATCACGGGGCTCACCAACGGCAACGCGTACACGTTCACGGTCACGGCCACGAACGCGGCGGGCACGTCGACCGCCTCCAGCGCGTCGAGCCCCGTCACCCCGGTCGCGACGCCGCCGGCCGCCGCGCCGGCGGCCGCGGCGCCCGTCCAGACGGCCCGCGACGACGACGCGACCGTCGACCGCGACGGCTCCGCGACGGTCCAGGTCGGCTGCGCGGCGACCGCGCGGGCCTGCTCGACGACGGTGACGATGTTCGTGGGCTCGGCGCCCGTGGCCACCTCGCGCGAGCGGATCGCGGCGGGGGAGACGCAGGACGTCGCGCTGGCCCTGCCGCCGAAGCTGCAGCGCCAGCTGGCCGCGGAGGGCGTGCTGCGGGTGCGCGTCGTCACCGTGATCGACGTGGACGGCTCGACGATCACGGTCGAGTCCACCATCGACCTGACGGCGCCGGCAGCGGAGGCGCTGGTGCGGCCGCGGCTGAAGGCAGCCGCCGACGGCACGACGACGGTCACGGGCGAGTGCGAGGGCACGGCGGTGACGCGCTGCGACGGCACGGTCACGCTGTACGCGGCGGCGGAGCCGGTCGAGCGGGCGCAGGGCCGTGCCGCCGAGCGGATCGTGGTGGGCCGCAGCACCTTCGCCGGCCCGTCGGGCGCGCCGGTGGCCACGCGCACGAAGCTGACGGCGGCGGGCCTGCGGCTCCTGCGCGAGAAGGGCTCGATCCGCGTCACCCCGACGATCGCCATGAAGGGCTCCACGAAGGTGGCGGGGACGCTCCCGTCCTTCGTGATGACCCGGATGAGCCAGGAGGAGTGGCTGCGCCGCGCCCTCGCGACGCTGTACGTCGGCGGCCGCCCGCGCGCGGACCTCAACATCCTGCTCGACCAGGCCAAGCGCGGCGTCGTGGGTCGCGAGGCGGCGGCCCGGATCATCGAGCGCGACATCATGGACGCGCGTCGCCGGGCCCGCGCCCGCGCCGCCGCCCTGCCGACGCCGCCGCGCAGCCTGCAGCCGATCGCGACGCTGCTCCTGCGGGCCTTCGACCAGTCGCTGGCCGCCAACCGCGCCTACGTGCTGTGGCTGCGCTCGGACCGCGTCGAGGACACCGAGGGGTGGCGCCTGAGCCGCCGGGCGAGCGCCACGAAGGCCGAGCTGATGGCGCGCTTCGCCGACGCGGGGCGGCCGTACGGGCTGTCCGTGCCGCGGGCATCGACCCTCTGGCCGTAAGCGGGGCTTCCGGGGGCGGTGGGCCGGCCCACGAACCCGCACCGTTGAGCGCGAAAACGGGGCTTCGTGTCCGACGCCTGACACGCGACGTGCGTTACAATCCGGTCAGTGGTAACGCCTGTTACCCAACATCGCGAGGTTCGGTGCGGGGCACCCGCAC
>CAIQOY010000321.1 GCA_903873565.1 uncultured Actinomycetes bacterium | reverse complement strand
GGGTCGGCGCCGGCCCGCGCCGCCTCGAGGGCGACGGACAGGGACGTGCCGCCGGGGCCCTGCGGGTAGAGGCCGACGGGCACGCCGGCCCGCTCGCGCAGGCCCGTGATCAGGGCGCCGACCTGCGAGGGGTCGAGCGCGCCCGCGGGGTCGAGCAGGAGCAGCCGGTCGGCGCCCAGCGCGGCCAGTTCGGGCGCACGGGCGAGCAGGCGCTCGTGGCCCTCGGGCCCCTCGTCGTAGACGAGGCCGAGGTGCAGGCGGGCGCCCGCCTCGCGGACCGCCTCGGCGGGCCCGATCAGGTCCTCGGGGTCGTTCATCGGGTCGTGCATCCGGAACACCGCGATGCCCGACTCCGAGGCGCAGTCGACGAAGCGCCGGATCAGGTCCTGCTCGACGGGCTGCGTGCCGACGAGGAAGCGGCCGCGCAGCGCCATGCCGAGCGGCGTGCGCTGCGCACGGCGCTTGAGGTTGCGGATCCGCTCCCACGGGCTCTCCGTGCCGCGCTGCACGGCGGCGTGGAAGCAGCCGCCCCCGGAGACCTCGAGCACGTGGAAGCCGGCCTCGTCGAGGCGCTCGCAGGCCTCGAGCTCGAGCGACGCCGGGACGCGCCCGGCGAGGGGCTCCTGCGCGAGCAGGCGCAGGCTGGTGTCGACGAGACGCGCCATCCGGGGGTCAAGGGTAGCGGCGCCGCCCGTCGGACGGCTAGGCGCGCGAGATGTAGGTGCCCTCGCGGGTGTCGACCTTGACCGTGTCGCCCTCGTTGACGAACAGCGGCACCTGCACCACGGCGCCGGTCTCGAGGGTGGCGGGCTTCGTCACGTTGGAGACGGTGTCGCCCTTGATCCCGGGCTCCGTGGCGACCACCGCGAGCTCCACCGAGGCGGGCAGCTGCAGGGATGCGGGACGGTCGTCGACGGACAGCAGCTGGACCGTGTCGCCCTCCTTGATCCAGCGCAGGTCGTCGGCGCAGATCGAGCGCGGCAGCGAGACCTGCTCGTAGGTCTCCGTGTCCATCATCACGACCTCGGTGCCGTCGTCGTAGAGGAACTGCATGTCGGCCACCGAGGTCAGGATGCGCGGGAACTTCTCCCCCGCCCGGAAGGTGCGGTCGACGACGGCGCCCGTCTCGAACGCCTTCAGCTTGGTGCGCACGAAGGCGCCGCCCTTGCCCGGCTTGACGTGCTGGAACTCGACGATCCGGTAGATCGTCCCGTCCACGTCGATGTGCATGCCGTTCTTGAACTGGTTGGTGGAGACCTGCTCAGCCATGCGCGGCAGGGTATCCGAGCCGCGCGGCGCGGGCGCTAGCCCGCGGTCTCGACCAGGTCCTTCGTGAACGGCGTGAGGATCTCGTGCCCGGCCTCGGTCACGACGACGTGGTCCTCGATCCGGATCCCCCAGCGCCCGGGCCGGTAGAGGCCCGGCTCGACCGTGACGAGGTTGCCCGGCTCGAGCACGTCCTCGGAGGTCTGGCGCAGCGTGGGCCCCTCATGCACCTCGAGGCCCGTGCCGTGCCCCAGCCCGTGCCCGAACAGCTCGCCCCAGCCGGCCGCCTCGATCACCGCGCGCGCCGTCTGGTCGACGAGCGCCCCGACGGCGCCCGGCCGCACCGCGCCGAGGCCCGCCAGCTGGGCCTCGAGGACCAGCGCGTAGTCCTCGGCCGCCGCCGGGTCGGGCGGGCCGCCGGCCGCGAAGGTCCGCGTGCAGTCGGAGCAGTAGCCCGACGCGCCGCGCGCGCCGATGTCGACGACGACGAGGTCGCCGCGCTCGATCGCCACGTCGCGCGGCTCGGCGTGCGGCAGGGCGCCGTGCGCGCCGGCCGCGACGATCGGGGCGAACGACAGCTCCGGGAAGCCCGCCTCGCGGATCGCGCGCTCGATCTCCCAGGCCACGTCGGCCTCGGTGCGTCCGACGAGGCGCCCCGCGGCGATGCGCCCGTAGACGACCTCGAGGACGTCGGCGGCGTGGCGCGTGGCGGCGATCTCCGTCGCGCTCTTGACGCGCCGCAGGGCCTCCACCGCCCCGTCGACCGGCACCAGCTCGACGCCCGCGGGCACGAGCGCGCGCAGGCGCTCGACGAGGCCGTACGGCATCGACGCCTCGAAGCCGACCCGCTCAGCGCCGGGCGCGAGCTCCGCGAGGCCCTCGGCGGTGCGCGCGGCGATGTCGCGGTCGAGGACCTCGACGTCGAGCACCTGGCGCAGGGGCTGGACGGCCTCCTGGTAGCGGAAGTCGGTGACCAGGACGCGGCGGGCGGCCGAGACCACGGCGATGCCGTTCGAGCCCGTGTAGCCGGTCAGGTAGCGGACGTTGAGGAGGTCCGTGACGAGCAGCGCGTCGACGTCGGCGAGCGCGGCGGCGCAGCGGTCGAGGCGCTCGCCGTGCTCAGACATGCGCGAGCGCCCCGCGCAGCCACTCCAGCGCGAGCCGGTAGCCGTCGGGCCCCTCGCCCGCGATCGCGTGGTCGACGACGTCGCGGATGACCGAGTGGCGGCGCCACTCCTCGCGCGTGGCGATGTCCGAGAGGTGCACCTCGACGACCGGCGCCGCCACGATCTCGAGGGCGTCGCGGATCGCGTAGCTGTAGTGGGTCCAGGCGCCCGGGTTGACGATCATCCCCGTCGCCCAGCCCGAGGCCTCGTGGATGTGGTCGATCAGCGCGCCCTCGTGGTTGGTCTGGAAGCAGCGCGCGGTCATGCTCAGCTCGCCCGCCCAGGCGTAGATCCGGCTCTCGAGCTCGCTCAGGGTCAGCGACCCGTACTGCGCCGGGTCGCGCTTGCCGAGCATGTTCAGGTTGGCGCCGTTGAGGACCGCGATCATGCCCGCAGTCTAGGCGCCACGGCCTAGGCGAGCGCCCCGGCGACGGCGGCCGTGACGGCGCCGTCGTCGAGCTCGACCCCCCACACGGGCCGCCCGGGGGCC
>CAIQOY010000320.1 GCA_903873565.1 uncultured Actinomycetes bacterium | reverse complement strand
TCTCGCGCGCGACCGCCGCGATCGCGAGCGCGGCGCGCCCGATACGCCGCTCGACGACGTGATCGAGGAGATCCGGGCGAGGGCCAAGGAGGGGTAGGGCCGTGTACGAGGTCGTGCTGAGCCCGCGCTCGATGCGCGCGCATCGGGACGAGCTGCCGCCGGGAGTGGCGGGCGCCGTGGTCGAACTCCTCCACGGACCCCTCTGCACCGCACCGCGCGGCGTCGGCAAGCCGCTCGGCGGTCCGCTCCGCGGCTTCCACGCCGTACGCCGCGGGGAGTACCGCGTGCTCTACCGCGTCGACGACGAGGCCCGACGCGTGACCGTGGAGCGCATCGCCCACCGCCGCGACGCGTACCGCCGCGGCCCGCACGGCGGCTAGCGGTAGAGCGCCTCCGTCGCCGCGGCGATCGCGTCCCACGCGAACGGCCCGTCCGCCGCGGCCCGACTGGCCGCCGCCATCGCCTCGCGCCGCGCGGGGTCGGCGAGGACCTCCACCAGGGCCGCGGCGAGCGCGGCGGGGTCGCCCGGCTCGACGCAGACCCCGGCGCCGGTCTGCTCGACGACCTCCGCGAAGCCGCCGACGCGGGAGGCCACGATCGGCCGCCCGAGAGCGAGGGCCGCGAAGAGGACGCCCGACTGGTCGATCCGCCGGTACGGCAGCGCCACGACGTCGGCGCGCAGCATCGCCCCGGCGAACTCCGCCGTCTCGCTGAAGCGCAGGTCGGCCGTCACCCCCGCGGCGGGATCGGCGGCAAGCCGCTCGAGCCGGGCCGCGCCCTCGGGATCGCCGAGCACCCGGCCCTGCACCAGCAGCCGCGCGTCGGGGACGGCGGCGCGGACCCGGGGCCAGGCGTCGAGCAGGACGTCGAGGCCCTTGTAGGGTCGGATCAGCCCGAGCATGGCCACCAGCGGCCCGTCGGGCACGGCGGGCGCGACCGGCGCCACGTCCCGGAAGGCGGTCAGGGCCCCGTGCGGGATCACGTGCACGGCGTCCGGGTCGACGCCGAGCTCGTCGACCAGGGCACGGCGGCCGTGCTCGGAGTGCACGACCACGCGCCCGAACGCACGGGCGTTGAGGGCCGCACGGCGCAGCCGGCCCGGCGTCGGGTCGTTGGGGAGCGCGTCGTGCGCCGTGTAGACGACCGGGAACCCGAGCAGCGCGGAGGCGGCCCGCCAGAAGCCGCGGTCGACGGCGCCGAGCGGCATCCACTGGACGTGGACGGCGTCGGGACGGCGGCGCACGAGGCACGGCGCGAGCGCCGCGAGGTCGAGCGGGTGCTCGAGCCCGCGGGCGATCCGCCGGGCCCCGCCCGGCAGGCGGTCGGCGACCCGGTAGAAGGCGTGGCGCACCCGCACGCCGGCGGGGGCGGGCGGCAGCGGCACCCGCGGCGCGCACGCGACGAGGCGCACCTCGTGGCCGCGCGCCGCGAGGGCGGCGGCGAGCGCGTCGTCGTACGGGCGCGTGTCGCCGCGGGGGTCGACGAGCAGGACCCTCAGCGCCGTGGCTCCGGGCGGGCTCGCATGCCCCGATCCTACCCGGGAAGGGACGGGGCCGATCGTCCCGTACTGTGGGAGAACATGGCCGATGTGCGCGGAGCGGAGCAGGAGATCGACCTGAGGGGGTACGTCGAGCGCGTGGTCGCGCGCTGGTGGATCGTGGCCATCTGCGTGATCGCCGCCGTCGCCCTCTCCTACGCCCTCTCGGGCACCGAGGACCGCAAGCTGACGCGGGCCGCGGCGACCGTCTTCCTCGGCCAGCCGGTCACCCCGAACGGCGCCCTGGTCCCCAACCCGCTGTCCGCGAACCCGCTCTACGCGGCCGCCCTCGCCCGTCAGCCCGCCTACCAGGGGCCCGCCGCCGAGGCCGCCGGCCTCGCGCCGGACGCGCTCAAGGGCCACGTCTCCGTCGAGCTGATCTCGACGGCGGTCGGCACGAAGGGCACGGCGGTGCCGCTGGTGCAGGTGATCGTGCAGGGGCCGTTCACGCCCGCCCAGTCCGCCGACGCCGCCAACGCCCTGTCGGCGGCGATCGTGGCCGAGGCCAACCGCTACACGGACGCCAAGCGCGACGACGCCGTCGCCGCCCGCGACACCCTCGCGGCCCGCATCGAGGGCCTCGCCGCCGACGCCGAGGCGACGCGCGCACGGCTCGACGAGCTCGCCGCCGCGAACCTCTCCCCCGCCGAGCGCAGCTCGCTGACCACGCCGCTGATCGCGATGCTCCAGTACGACTCGAACACCGAGGCGCTGCTCGCCGAGCAGCTCCCCGACCTGCAGGCCCAGGTGCAGTACATCGAGGAGGTCGAGTCGGGCCGCGTGATCACCCCGGCCAAGGGCGCGAAGGTCGCGCCCGCCTCGCGCCAGTTCTCGCTGCTCGTGGCGATCGTCCTCGGCCTCGTGGTCGGCATCCTCGCCGCCGTCATCTCCACCGTGATCCGCCCCGTCCGCCCTGTCATCGACCGCGACGACGCCCCCGCGGCCCCGTAGGGGTACCCTTTCCCCTATGCCGGTCTCCGTCGTCACGGGTGGTGCGGGCTTCCTCGGCTCGCACCTGTGCGAGCGGCTGCTCGACGCGGGCCACCGCGTCTGGTGCCTCGACAACCTCGACACGGGGTCCCTGACGAACATCGCGCATCTGCGCCAGGACGGCTTCACGTTCGTCAACCACGACGTCACCGAGCACATCGACATCCCGGGCGACGTGGACTTCGTCCTGCACTTCGCCTCCCCCGCGAGCCCGATCGACTACCTGCGCCTGCCGCTCCAGACCCTCAAGGTCGGCTCGTACGGCACCCACAACGCGCTCGGCCTCGCCAAGGCCAAGCGGGCCCGCTTCCTGATCGCCTCGACCAGCGAGGTCTACGGCGACCCGCTGATCCACCCGCAGCCCGAGTCGTACTGGGGCAACGTCAACCCGATCGGCCCGCGCGGCGTCTACGACGAGGCCAAGCGCTACGCCGAGGCGATGACGATGGCCTACCACCGCCAGCAGGGCGTCGACACCGCGATCGTGCGCATCTTCAACACGTACGGCCCGCGCATGCGCGCCTTCGACGGCCGCGCCATCCCCACCTTCGTCCGCCAGGCCCTCGAGGACAAGCCGATCACCGTCTTCGGCACGGGCCAGCAGACGCGCTCCTTCTGCTACGTCGACGACCTCGTGTCCGGCATTCTCGCGCTGGCCTTCTCGACGGAGCACGAGCCCGTCAACATCGGCAACCCGGGCGAGTTCACGCTGCTCGAGCTCGCCGAGCTGGTGGTCGAGCTGACCGGGTCGAAGAGCGAGATCGTCTTCGAGGCGCTGCCCGTCAACGACCCGCAGCAGCGCCGCCCCGACATCTCCCGCGCGCAGGAGCTGCTCGGCTGGGAGCCGACGATCGAGCTGCGCGAGGGCCTGCAGCGGCTGCTCGACGAGTCGAGCCGCGCCGAGCTGACCGGCCGCGTCGTCGGCGCCTGAGCGTCGGGTTCGCCGCACGGGGCAGGATCCCCCGTCTCACCGCAGTAGACTCAGCGGCGTGGCCACGCCGCCCCCCACCGATCCGCGCGCGCCCGCGCAGGAGCCCCTGTCCGGGCTCGTCGAGGTTCGCGATCCGCGCTCGCAGACGGGGGTCTCGCCCCGACGCCTGCGCCACCTGATCGGGCGCCTGCTCGAGGTCGCGGTGCTGGTCTCGATCGACGCCGTCTCGATCGGCGTGGCGATCTTCACGTACCTCGCGCTGAGCCGCGTCTACAACGACTACCCGGTCATGCTCGACGTGCTCTGGCAGACCGAGCGCGCGTGGCTGCCCTTCGTCCTCCTGGTCGCGCTCCTGATCTTCGCCCGCAACGGCCTCTACCGCCCGCGCGAGACGCGTCCCGGCGGCGCCCAGATCGTCGCCGGCCTGTTCCTCGCCATGGTCGTGGTGGCGATCTTCTCCATCGCGACCGACAACGAGCGCTTCACCACGTACCTGATCTTCCCGTACACGTTCCTCGTCTCCGCGCTCCTCATCTCGCTCCTGCGCGGGACGGTCAACGTCCTGATCGACTCGACGGCGCGACTGATCGGCGTGGAGCGGCGCGTCCTGGTGGTCGGCGAGCCGGCCGCGACCCGCAGCGTCGAGGCGGCGCTGCGCGACGGCGCCCCCGGCGCCGGCCTGCGGATGGTCGCCCATGTGGACGACATCGCCCACCTCTCCGACGCGATCGCCGAGCACAGCCCGCACGACGTCGTCCTCGCCCGGCCGCCTGACGACGAGACGATGCTCGTGGCCCTCGAGGCCTGCCGCCCGCAGCACATCCGCCTGCGCGTCGTGCCCACCGCCGCCGGCGTCCTCGCCCACCACGCCGACTACGTGCCGGGACTCGCCGTCCCGCTGTTCGACATCGTGCCGCCGACGATCCAGGGCGTCGACTGGGTCGTGAAGCGGGCGTTCGACATCGTCATCTCGGCGGTGCTCCTGACCCTGCTGAGCCCGCTGCTCCTGCTCAGCGTGCTGGCGATCCGCCTGACCTCCCCCGGCCCGATCATCTTCCGCGACGAGCGCGTCGGCCTCGGCGAGCGCACCTTCGCGATGCTCAAGCTGCGCAGCATGGTCACGAACGCCGCCCAGGCCCAGGCGGAGCTCGAGGACCAGAACGAGGCGGACGGGGCGCTCTTCAAGATCCGCAACGACCCGCGCATCACGCCCGTCGGCCGCGTGCTGCGCCGCTTCTCGATCGACGAGCTGCCCCAGCTCCTGAACGTGCTCAAGGGCGAGATGAGCCTGGTCGGCCCGCGGCCCCTGCCGATGCGCGACTACCAGCTGCTCGAGCCGTGGCACCGCCGCCGCTACAGCGTGCTGCCGGGCATCACGGGCCTGTGGCAGGTGTCGGGCCGCTCGAACCTCGGCTTCGACACGCTCGTCCGGCTCGACTTCTTCTACCTCGAGTCGTGGTCCATCTGGATGGACATCGCGATCATCGCCCGCACCCCGCTGGCGATCCTGCGCGGCCGCGGCGCGTACTGATCAGACGCGGCGCACGGCGACGGCGCCGTTGTGGCCGCCGAGGCCGATCGAGCACGACACGGCTGTCTCGAGCGCGGGGAGCTCGCGCCGCCCCTCCGGCACGTAGTCGAGGTCGCACGCGGGGTCGGGCGTCTCGAGGTTGATCGTCGGGGGCACGACGCCGTCGCGCACCGCCAGCGCGGCGACGGCGACCTCGAAGGCGCCGGCGGCGCCCATCTGGTGGCCGGTCATCGACTTGGTCGAGGAGACGGGGATGCCGTCGGCCGCGGCGCCGAAGACGCTGCGGATCGTGGCGGTCTCGAGGCGGTCGTTGGCCTGCGTGCCCGTGCCGTGCGGGTTGATGTAGCCGATGTCGGTCGGGGCGAGATCGCCCTTGCGCAGCAGCGTCCGGAACATCCGCTCGATGCCGACGCAGTCCTCGCGCGGCGCGGCGATGTGGAAGGCGTCGTTCGTCGACGACCAGGTCACGACCTCCGCGATGATCTCGGCGCCGCGGGCGCGGGCGTCCGCCTCGCGCTCGAGCACCATCACGGTGGCCCCCTCGCCGAGGACGAAGCCGTCGCGCGTCAGGTCGAAGGGGCGCGACGCGGTCTCGGGGCCGCGGTCCTCGAGCGGCGAGCCGAGCACCTTCATGTTGCAGAAGCCGCCCATGATGTACTCGGTGATGAGGGTGTCGACGCCGCCGGCGAGGACGACGTCGGCCTCGCCGTGGCGGACGAGGTCGGAGGCCACGCCGACCGCGTGCGCGCCGCTCGCGCAGGCGCTGGTGACGGAGAAGTTGGGGCCGATCACGCCGAGGTCGTGGGCGACCTCGAAGCCGGGCGTGTCGACGAGCATCGCGCCGTGCAGGTGCGGGCCGATCCGGGCCGGCCCCCGCTCGAACATCGTCTGCATGCCGGACTGGATCGTGGCGGCGCCGCCGAACGCGGAGCCGATCACGACGCCGACGGCCTCCGGGTCGCCGACCGCGAGCCCGCTGTGGGCCCACGCCTCGCGGGCCGCGGCGATCGCCGTGATGCTGCAGCGGTCCATCTTGCGGACCTCGCGCTTCTCGACGACGGCCTCCGGGTCGAAGCCCTTCATCTCCGCCGC
>CAIQOY010000319.1 GCA_903873565.1 uncultured Actinomycetes bacterium | reverse complement strand
CCGCGCGCACGGGGTCGGCGCCCCCGCGGCCGATGCGGCGGTGCGCGCCGACGCCGCGCTCGCCGCCGACGTCCTGCGGGCGCTCGCCGAGCTCGGCGCCCTGGACCCCGCGCCTGACCGCGAGGAGGTGCGCGACCTGCTCGGGCAGATCCTCGTGCGCGAGCCGGACGCCCCCGAACGGGCAGTGGCGGTGCTCGACCCCCGCGCCGCGCGCACGGCCGACGTCGACGTGCTGGTCGCGGTGGGGCTCGAGGAGCCGATGTACGGGGCGGCGCCCACCGGCGACCCGCTCGCCGAGGGGCCCGACCGGGCCGAGCTCGCACGCCATCTCGTCTACGCCGTCGCCACGCGCCCGCGCCGGCGGCTCGTGCTCGTCCTGCGCGTCGCCGACGACGAGGGCCGCACGGCATCGCCTCCGGCGATCTGGGAGGACCTGATGGCCGCCGCGGGCGACCCGCCGCCGCGCCGGCGGCGCTTCTGCGACGCGGCCCTGCCGCTCGAGGAGGCCCCGACGACGCGCGAGCGCGCCCGGGCGATCGCGCTGATCGCGCCCGACGACCGCGCCCGCGCCCTGCGCCTCGCCGGCGAGGCGGGCATCGGCCACGCGATCCGTCGGGCCATCGCCGTGCACCGCCGGCGCCTGACCCTCGCCGACGCCCGCACCCTCGACGACCTCGCCGCGACGGAGCGCTTCAACGCGACCGCGCTCGAGCTGTTCGGCGACTGCTCCTCGAAGTGGTTCGTCGAGCGCCACCTCGGCCTGCGCGAGATCGACCGGCCGGTCGATGACCGCCTCGCCGTGGGCCAGCTCGCGCACAAGGCGCTCGCCCGCTTCTACCGCGAGGTCCCCGCCCGCCTCGGCACGACCGCGGTCGCCGCGGACCGGATCGACGAGGCGCTGGTCGAGCTCCGCCGCATCGTCGACGAGGTCGTCGCGGACATCACCCCGATCCGCGCGGGCGACGCGCTCGCCCTGCGCCTGATGGCCTGGTCGATGCAGCGCGACCTCGCCCGCCTCGTGCGGCGCGCGGCGCGCGCCGAGGCCCCGCTCGTCCCGTCCGAGTTCGAGGTGCCGTTCGGCGGCGCGCGCGGCGGGCTCGACGTCGGGCCGGCCCGGGTCACGGGCCAGATCGACCGCATCGACATCGATCCCGCCTTCACCGCGCGGGCCGCGGTGGTGGACTACAAGACGAGCACGATCAGCACGGGTCCGAAGATCCTCGAGGAGGAGCGCCTGCAGCTGCCGCTGTACATGCTGGCGCTGCGCGAGGTGCTGGGGCGCGAGCCCGTCGGCGGGCTCTACGTGTCGATCCGCAAGGGCGCGGTGCGGGGGATCGTCGACGCCTCCCAGGAGGACGTGCTGCCGACCGGCCTGAGCCGCGACGACCGGCTCGAGCACGAGGCCTTCGAGGCCGCCCTCGAGCGGGCGCGGGAGCTGGCCGCCGCGCGGATCGAGGCGATCCGCGCCGGCGCGATCGGCCACGATCCGCGCGGGGGCGAGAAGGGGCCGGTCTGCTCGCGCTTCTGCGGCTACGCCGGGATCTGCCGGGTGCGCCCGTGATGCGCTCCCTGCCGCCCCCGGACCTCTCGCCGGCGCAGCGCCGCGCCGTCGAGGCGCCGGCCGGCGCGTTCGTGGATGCGGGCGCCGGGTCCGGCAAGACGACGGTGCTGGTGGAGCGCTACGTGCGCGCCCTGACGGAGCGGAACCTGCTGCCCGCGAACGTCCTCGCCGTCACCTTCACGCGTCGCGCCGCCGCGGAGATGCGCCAGCGGATCCGGGCGCGCCTGCGCCACGAGGGCCTGGACCGCCTGATCCCGCTCGTCGAGGGAGGCTGGATCGACACCATCCACGCCACCTGCCAGAAGCTCCTCGCGGAGTTCCCCGACGAGGCCGGGCTGACGCGCGGGCTGCGGGTGGCCGACCAGGTCGAGACCGTGCTCCTGCGCGAGGCGGCCTTCGACCGTGCGCTCGGCGACGCGCTGGAGGAGGGCGGGGAGCCCGTGCTCGAGCTCCTCACCGGCTACGGGCGCGAGACGCTCCGCGGCGTCGTCAGCCGGCTGCTCGAGGGCGCGCGCACGCGCGGCCTCGAGCCCGTCGCGCCGACCGGGACCGGGACCCGCGTCGAGCTCGCCGACTGGGCGGACCGCCTGCGCGAAGCAGCCACGGGGATGTCGACGGCCGGCACGGACTCGGACCGGGCGGTCCAGCGCCGCCGCGCCGCCCTCGACCTGCTCGACCTGCTCGACCGCGACCCCGAGCCGGTCGAGCTCGTCGACCTGTCGGAGTACGCGCGGGGCGAGAAGGAGTACACGACGCTGATCGCGGACGTGGAGCGCGTCGCGCGCGACGTCGTCGCCGGCGAGCTGCACGCGCCGCTGCAGGACCTGCTCGACCGCTACGCCGCGGCATACGAGGCCGTCAAGGACGAGGCCGGGGCGCTCGACTACCACGACCTCCAGCTGCGCACGCGGCGGCTCCTCGAGGAGCACCCCGCGGTGCGCGACGCCCTGCGCGAGCGCTTCCGCGAGGTGATGGTCGACGAGTTCCAGGACACGGACGGGCTGCAGGTCGCGATCCTCGACCTCCTGCGCGCGCCCGACGCGCCGATCCTCTGCGTCGGCGACGAGCAGCAGGCGATCTACGGGTTCCGGGGCGCCGACGTGGAGGTGTTCCGGCGGATGCGGGAGCTCGTCGCCGCCGACGACCACCCCGCGGAGCTCGTGCCCCTGCACGACAACCGGCGCTCCGTCCCCGCGATCCTGGACGCCGTCAACGAGGTGTTCGCCGGCGAGGACCGCTTCGACCACCGCCCGCTGGCGCCGGTCCTGCCGGACGCCGAGCCCGGCCCCGTGGTGGAGGTGCTGGTGGGCGTGGGCGACAAGCTCGACGACGCCCGCCGGGTGGAGGCGGGGCTCCTCGCCGCGCGGCTCGGCGACCTCGTCGCGAAGGGCGTCTGCGGCTACGGCGGCATCGCGCTCCTGTTCCGGGCGGGCACGAGCGCGCCGATCTTCGAGGACGCGCTGCGCGAGGCCGGCATCCCGACCGTCTCCTCGACGGGGCGCGGCTTCCTGCAGCGCCAGTCCGTGCTCGACGTGATCGCGCTCCTGCGCGTCCTCTGGAACCGCGACGACGACCACGCGCTCGCCACCTGCCTGGCCTCGCCGATGGCGGGCGTGTCCAACGACGGGCTCGCCCTGATGCGCGCATCCGTGAAGTGGGAGCTGTCCGGGGCGCTGGACGCCCTTGCGTCCGCATCGCTCGCCGACGACGACATGGCCCGCGCCGTCGCGCTGCGCGACGCCCTCGAGCGGCTGCGGGCGCGCGCGGGCCGCCTCGGCCTCGGCGACCTCGTGGCCGCCGCGATCGAGGAGACGCGCTACGACCTCGCCGTCCTCACCCTCCCCGACGGGCCGGAGCGGCTCGCGAACCTGGCCAAGCTCGAGCGCATCGCGCGCTCGTTCGAGGCCGCGCGCGGCCCGGACCTGCCCGCCTTCGTGCGCGCCGTCGAGTCGGGCCGCCTCGACACCGACATCAGCACGGACGGCGTGACCGCCTCCGAGGGGGACGACGCCGTGCGCCTGCTCACGATCCACCAGGCCAAGGGCCTGGAGTTCCCGGTCGTGGTCCTCGCCGACACGGGCGGGCGCCCGCGGGCCGAGGTGCCCGACGCGATCGTCGCCCCGGGCGGCGCCGTCGCCGCGGTCGTGCCCGCCGCGACCGGCGAGCGCCAGCCGACGCGCGCGCACGAGGACCTGCTCGAGGCGATCCGCGCCCGTGAGGAGCGCGAGTCCCTGCGCACCACCTACGTGGCCTGGACGCGCGCGGAGCGGCGCCTGATCGTGAGCGGCGCCGCGACGGCCAAGAGCGGCGCGCAGAGCGGGTCCACCCTGGCCTGGGTGCTCGGGCGCCTCGACGACGACGGCGGGCTCGGCGAGCGCGAGGTCGAGTCGGGCCCCGCGCGGATCGCGGTCCGCGTCTCCGCCGAGGGGCCCGGCCCCGCGCAGGAGGCACCGCGCGAGGACACGATCGAGCTGGTGCTGGACGACGGCACGCCGCAGCTCCTGCTCGACGTCGACGCATCGCACGCCGCACCGGCCGCGACCGGCGGCGCGCTCGCGCCCCTGTCGCCGCTGCCGGACGGCGGCGGCTGGGCCCCGCCGGGCCTCAGCTACTCGGGGCTCGACCTGCACGCCCGCTGCGCGTACCGCTTCCAGGTCGAGCGCATGCTCGGCGTGCCCACGGAGGAGGCCGGGGGCAGCGCCGCGGTCGGCAAGGCCGTCCACCGCGCGATCGAGACGGGCGGCGACCCGGCCGAGCTGCTGGCCCAGGGCGCGCCCGCCGCCGACCCCGACGACCCGGCCCGGGCTCGCGACGCGCTCGCCCGCTGGCAGGCGTCGCCGCTCGCCCGGCGCTTCGCCGGCCTCACGGAGGTCGCCCACGAGCAGCCGTTCCTGCTCGCGCTCGGCCCGGCCACGGTGACCGGCTACTTCGACCTCGCGGCCCGGGACGGCGACGCGCTCGTGATCGGCGACGTGAAGGTCGCCGACCTCAAGGGCCTGACCCCCGACCAGCGCCGCGACGAGGGCTACTCGGTCCAGGAGCAGGCCTACGCGCTGGCCGCGCTCGAGTCGGGGTGCGAGCGGGTCGAGGTCTGCTTCCAGTGGGTGGGCGACGACGCGGCGGCGCGGGAGATGGCCACGCGCACGTTCACGGCGGCCGATCGCGACGGCCTGCGCGCGGGCCTCGAGGCGCGCGTGGCCGCGGCGCTGGAGGGACCGTGGGAGCCGACGCCCTCGGAGACCGCCTGCGCGGGCTGCCCCGCGCTCGGGATGCTGTGCGCGGGGCCGGCGCTCCCGGGGCGGCGCTGATGCCGCGGGTCACCCGCACGAGCCCCCCGGACGCCCGGGCGCGGACGGTCTTCCGGCGGCTGCGGGCCGAGTACCCGGACGCCCGCTGCTCGCTCACCTTCGCGTCGCCGTGGGAGCTGCTCGTGGCCACCATCCTGTCCGCGCAGTGCACCGACGATCGCGTGAACATGGTCACGCCGGGGCTGTTCCGGCGCTTCCCGTCGCCCGAGGCCTTCGCGGGCGCGACGCAGGCCGAGGTGGAGGAGGCGATCCGCTCGACCGGGTTCTTCCGCAACAAGGCGCGCTCGCTGATCGGCGCGGCACGCGCGATCCTCCACGACCACGGCGGCGAGGTGCCGCGCACCATGGACGAGCTCAAGCGCGTCCCCGGGGCGGGGCGCAAGACGGCCAACGTGGTGCTCGGCAACGCCTACGGGATCGCCGAGGGCATCGCCGTCGACACGCACGCCTCGCGCCTGTCGCTGCGGCTGGGGCTGACCGATACCCCCGACCCGGTCCGCGCCGAGCGCGAGCTGATGGCGCTCCTGCCCCGGCGGATGTGGACCGACTGGACGCACCTCCTGATCGCGCACGGGCGCGCCGTCTGCACCTCGCGCAAGGCGTACTGCGACCGCTGCGTGATCGCGGACCTCTGTCCGAGCGCCGCGCGCACCCCGCGCGGCTCCGCGCGCCCCGCGCGCGCCCCCGCGGGCTGAGGGGCCGCGATCATCGGGGCATGGACCGCCTCGACCTCGAGCTCTACGCCGAGCGCCTCGCGCGCCTCGTGACCTGCGCCGCCGACGATCTCGCCGACGCCCGCCTGCGCCTCGCCTGGGCCGAGCTCGAGGACGAGCTCGCCCCGGGGCTCGCCGCCGACGATGCCGTGCGCCTGCGCGGCATCGGCGCGCTCAGCCATGCAGAGGCCGGCGAGGTCGCGCGCCGCGCCGTCGACGAGCGGGCCGCCGACCTCGCCGCGCTGCACCGCCTGCAGGCCCTCGTGGAGGGCCGTCGGGGCCGGGTCAGGCGGGGGTGACGGCGACCAGCAGGCCGCCGTCGTCGTCGTAGGCCGGGAACAGGTCGCAGACGACCGGCTTCTCGATGCCGGCGGCGTGGTGGAGGGTGGCCGGCACCTCCATCTGGCGCACGCCCCACTCGAGGACGGTGCCGATCGGGTCGGCGCCGTCGGCGAACCGGAGGGCGAGGGCCTCCCGCACGTCGCGGCCGATCATGCCGTCCTCCTGGCGCCCCGTCATCTCGAAGACGCCGTGGCCGGCGGCCAGGACCCGCGCGTCCCTGTCGCAGACCGTGAAGGCCGCGCCGGCCCCGGGGAAGTAGTCCTCGAGCAGCTGGAACACGAACCCGAAGCCGCAGTCGTGGCAGCCGAGGGCCTGGTGGGAGAGGCCCTCGCGGCCGTCCTCGTCGAAGGACCGCCGCTGGCAGTTGGGGCAGATGAAGTACGGCACCGTCAGGCGGTGGTCGCGGCCGCCTCGCGCGCGGCGGTCAGCCAGCGCTCCGCGTCGAGCGCGGCCCGGCAGCCGTCCCCGGCGGCCGTGACGGCCTGGCGGTAGACGTGGTCGGCGACGTCGCCGGCGGCGAAGACGCCGGGCACCTTGGTGGCCGTCGACCCCGGCTGCTGCAGCAGGTAGCCGTTCTCGTCCATGTCGAGCAGGCCCTGGAACAGCCCCGTGGTCGGGTCGTGGCCGATCGCGACGAAGAAGCCCGTGCAGGGGATCTCCTTCGTGGCGTCGCCGTCGGTCTCGCGGATGCGGATGCCGGTGACGGCGTCGTCGCCGAGCACCTCGTCGACCACGTAGCCGAGCTCCCAGGCGATCTTCGGGTTCTGGCGGGCGCGCTCGACCATCACCTTGGAGGCGCGCAGCTCCTCGCGGCGGTGGACGATCGTGACCTTGGACGCGAACTTCGTCAGGAAGGTGGCCTCCTCCATCGCGGAGTCGCCGCCGCCGACCACGACGATCTCGTGCTCGCGGAAGAAGGCGCCGTCGCAGACCGCGCAGTAGGAGACGCCCCGGCCCTGCAGACGCGCCTCGGACTCGAGGCCGAGCTGGCGCGCGGTGGCGCCGGTGGCCACGACCACCGCGTGGGCGCGGATCGTGCCGCCGATCGTGTCGAGCTCGTGGGGCGCGGCCAGCGGGTCGTCGGAGAAGCGGACGGCGGTGACGTCCTCGGTGCGGTACTGCGCGCCGAAGCGCTCGGCCTGGCCGCGCATGTGCTGCATGAGCTCGGGGCCCATGATGCCCTCGGGGAAGCCCGGGAAGTTGTCGACCTCGGACGTGATCATCAGCTGGCCGCCGGCCGCGTAGCCCTCGATCACGATCGGGTTGAGGTCGGCGCGGGAGGCGTACAGCGCCGCGGTGTAGCCCGAGGGCCCGCCGCCGATGATCGCGATCTCGTGGATGTCGTCGTCAGCCATGTCGGTCGTCCGTTTCGTCGTCTGCCATCAGTCGAACGCCCCCGTGGGGGGCGGCATTCCTATTCTGGCCGATCCTCCGGCGGAGGCGCCGGTTCGGGCTCGTCGGCGCGCTCCGCCCGGAACCAGCCCTGACAGCGGTCGCACCACGTCGTGTCGTCGGCGCCCTGGTGCCCGAAGAACGAGCCGACGGGCTCGCCGCAGAACGGGCAGAAGCGGGGGCGCTCGTCGTCGGCCATCGCTATTCGTGGTCGCCCGTGTACGGATCCGAGAGGG
>CAIQOY010000318.1 GCA_903873565.1 uncultured Actinomycetes bacterium | reverse complement strand
GATCGGCGACCGCGGCCCTGATCGCCGCGGCGTCGTCGCCGACCAGCACGTTGCCGCCGTGGGCGACGGTCTCGACCCACTCCGTGCGGTCGCGCAGGGTGATGCACGGCACCGCATGGAACCACGCCTCCTTCTGGGCGCCGCCGGAGTCGGTCAGGAGCATCCGGGCCCCGCGCAGGAGCGCCGTGAAGGCCAGGTAGCCGACGGGCTCGATCGCGCGCACCCGCCCGCCGAGGGCGATGCCCTCGCGCTCGAGGGCCGCGCGGGTGCGCGGGTGGAGCGGCAGCACGACGTCCAGGTCGAGCGCGGCCAGCGCGTCGGCGAGGCGGCCGAGCGCGGGCTGGCGGGTGTTGGCCTCGCGGTGGATCGTGCAGAGCGCGTAGCCGCCGGGCTCGAGGCCGAGGTCGGCGAGGGCGGTGGAGCGCTCCGCGATCGGCCCGAACAGCCGCGCCGCGTCCGCCATCACGTCGCCGACCTGCTCGACGCCGGCCGTGATGCCCTCGGCGGCGAGGTTGCGGACGGCCTCCTCGGAGGGGCACAAGAGGAGGTCCGAGACGCGGTCGGCGACGACGCGGTTGACCTCCTCCGGCATCGAGCGGTCGAAGGAGCGCAGGCCCGCCTCGACGTGGGCGAGCGGGATCCCGAGCTTGGCGGCGGCCAGCGCGGCCGCGAGGGTCGAGTTGGTGTCGCCGTAGACGACGCACCAGTCGGGCCGCTCGGCCTCGAGGACGGGGCCGATCCGCTCGAGGATGCGCGCCGTCATCTCGCTGTGGGCGCCCGAGCCGACCGCGAGGCGGTGGACGGGCGGGGCGATCCCGAGCTCGTCGTAGAAGACCTGCGAGAGCTCCGGGTCGTAGTGCTGGCCCGTGTCCACGCCGACCACCTCCGCACGCTCGGCGAGGGCGAGCGCGAGCGGCGCGGCCTTCACGTACTGCGGGCGGTTGCCCACCACGGAGACGACCTTCGGCATCGAGCCGTACGATACGCGCCGTGGACGGGCCCCCCGTGCAGCGCCAGGACGAGGTGTTCTGCGTCGTCGATCGCGACGACGCGGTGCTCGGCTACCGCACGCGCGCCGAGTGCCACGCCGACGCCACCCTCATCCACCGCTCGGTGAGCGTGATCGTCGAGACCTCCGAGGGCCTCCTGTTCCAGCGCCGCTCGCTGCGCAAGGACTCCTCGCCCGGCTTCTGGGACGTGGCCTGCTCGGGCCACGTCGACGGCGAGGAGACGTATCTCGAGGCCGCGGTGCGCGAGCTCGCCGAGGAGGTGGGCTACGCGGGTCCGGCGCCGGAGCACCTGGGCACGATCCTCACGGAGCTGCCCGGCGAGACGGAGATGGCGGGGGTGTTCCGGCTGGTGGCGGACGGGCCGTTCGGGCTGATGCTCCCGGAGGTGATCGGCCTCGGCGTGTACCCCGCCGACGCGATGCCGACGCCGCTGACCCCGTCGGGCGTGCAGGTGCTCGCCTTCGCGGGCTACGACCCGCCGCGCGGCTAGAGGATCACGCCGTAGCCGGAGAGCTGCTGCGTGATCCGCGTCAGCTCGCCCGTGGCCAGGAGCGCGCCGATGATGATCATCACCACGCCGGCGACGCGGTTGATCCAGGCCCCGTAGCGGCGGTAGGCGCCGGTGCGCTCGAGCACCCAGGAGGCGAGCAGCCCGGACAGGAGGAACGGGATGCCGAGCCCGATCCCGTAGGCCAGGAGCAGGATCGAGCCGCGCCCCGACCCCTGCGTCGCCGCGTAGAGGAGGACCGAGGTCAGGACGGGCCCGATGCAGGGGGTCCAGCCGACGGCGAACGCGACCCCGGCGACGCCCGCGCCGGCGTACGAGGTGGGGCGGGCGGGCAGGCCCACCCGCGCCTCGCGCCCGACCAGCCGCTGCCCGAAGCCCAGCAGGGCGAGGCCCATCAGCATCACCACGATGCCGCCCGCGATCTCGAGCGTGCGGCGGTGCTCGGAGATCAGGCCGCCGAGGTAGCCGACGCTGACCCCGTAGAGCGCGAACACCACCGTGAAGCCGCCGACGAAGCAGAGCGTGGTCAGGGTCACCCGCCGGGTGTTGCGCCCGAGCTCGTCGTAGGGCACGCCCGAGACGTACGAGAGGTACGCCGGCACGAGCGGCCACACGCAGGGCGACAGGAACGACACGAACCCGGCCGCGAAGGCGGTCGCGAGCCCGACGGCCCCGAGGTCGATGCCGCCGCTCACGCGCCGGCGAGCGCCTGCGCGCCCCGCTCGAGCGTCGCCTCGGTGGCCTCGCCGAGGATGCGCCCGACGACCTGGCCCTCGGCGTCGATGAAGAAGGTGGCGGGCAGGCCCGGCACGCCGAAGGCGCTGCCGATCGGGCCGTCGTCGATCACGCTCGGCCAGTCGGCGCCGGTCTCCTCGGCGAACGCGAGCGCGTCGGCCGGATCGTCCTGGTAGGAGACCCCGACCACGGCGAGGTCGGGGTTGGCGGCCCGGAAGGCGGCGAGCGAGGGGATCTCCTTGCGGCACGGGCCGCACCACGAGGCCCAGAAGTTGAGCACCACCGGGGTGCCGCGCAGGGACGCGAGGTCGAAGGACTCCCCGGTGATCGTCTCGCCCGCGACGGGCGGCGCGGCGAACGGCTCGAAGGCCGGCAGTCCGGCGTCGACGGCGGGCGTGCCGGTCGCCGCGTCCGTGGCCTCGGAGGCGCCGCGCAGGCCGATCACGAGCGTGACGACGCCGAGCGTGGCGAGCACCGCGATCGCGACCATCCACCAGCGGGACATCTCGGCAACCGTATCGCAGGACCGCGGGTCCCGGCCCGTGCGCCCGGGCTCAGCGGATCAGCAGGCGCGCCTCGTCGGGGCCCATCGGCGCGCGGCCGAGCGCCTCGCCGAGGCGGACCGCGCGCTCCACGAGCTGGGCGCTCGACGTGGCGGGCGCGCCGTCCGGGAGGGCGACGCTGTCCTCGAGCCCGGCGCGGACGTGCGCGCCGGCGGCGGCCGCGGCGGCCTGCACGGCGGCGCTCGCCTCGTCGCGGGCGCCGGCCACGATCGGCAGGCCGGCGAGGACGGAGCGGGCGTGGTCGACGAGCCGCAGCGCGTTCTGGGGGGTGCCCGCGGCCACGTCGGGGTCGGTCGAGGCGGGGGCGCCGAGCACCAGGGACAGGAAGGGGGCGCGACCGAGCAGGGAGTCGTCGTTGAGGACCTCGAGGTCGCCGATCGCGTCGAGGCCGCCGGCCACGGGGGCGGGGCGGACGCCGGCCCGGTCGAGCGCCTCGAGGATCTGGCGCGCCTCCTCGCGGTGGGCGGGCAGGTCGGGCGCGGGCGGGCGCACGTGCACGGCGCCGAGGTCGGGCACGTCGCGGAGCACGTCGAAGAGCGCGGTGACCGTGCCGAGCGAGGTCTGCCGCGCGCGCTGCGTGGAGAGGCAGATCGGCGCGTCGACCGCGCCCCGGACCGCGGCGACCACGTCGTCGACGACGAGGTCGAAGGCCGGCGCCTGCACGGCGACCATCCCGGCGCCGGCGTCGACCGCGCGACGCGCCTCGGCGGCCAGCTCGTCGGGCGTGACGGGCAGCTTCGGGCACTCCTCGCGGGTGCGGGCGCCGTTGAGGACGGCGACGATCAGGAGCGCGTCGCTCACCGCGTCGGCTCCGGCAGGCGGGCGAGGTCGTCGAGCTGGGCCCCGATCCAGGCGTCGACGCCGTGCTCCTCGACGCGGCGGCGCAGGCCGGCCGCGCGCTCGGCGCGCTCGGCGGCGGGCAGCTCGAGGGCCGCCTCGAGCGCGAACGAGGTCTCCGCGACGTCGAGCGGCTCGACCGCGACGCAGAGGTCGCCGAGCTCCTCGAAGGAGCCCGCGCGGACGGACAGCGCGAGGGCGCCGTCGCGCTCGTTGAGGAGGGGTGCTTCCTTGGAGATCAGGTTCATGCCGTCGGCGATGGAGTTCACGAGGAGGACGTCGTACTCGCGGTACGCGGCGACGGCCAAGGGGAAGTTATCGCCGATCCGCAGGTCGATGGGGAGCCAGCCGCGCCGGCCGTGGCGCTCGTTGACCCATTCGGCGGCCGCGCGGACCTCCTCCAGGTGGGCCGCGTAGACGGGCACGGCCAGCCGCGAGGGGTCGAGCAGGGACAGCATCCCGACCTCGCCGTGGAGGTCCGGGCGGCGCTCGAGCAGGCGGTCGTAGGCCTGGAAGCCGCGCACGATGTTCTTCGACGGGTCGGTGCGGTCGACGCGCAGGATCAGCCGCCGCGGGCGCTCGCGCACGAGCGCCTCGTGCGCCGCGCGGGCGGCCGCCCCATCGCGGTGGCCGCGGAAGTCGGCCGCGTCGATCGAGATCGGGTAGTGCCCGATGCGGGTCTCGCGATCGTCGACGCGCACCGTGCGCGCCTCGGCGTCGACGTGGGCGAGGGGCAGGGCCTCGGCGCAGGTGGCGAGGAAGCGGTCGCCGTCGCCGCGCGTCTGGAAGCCGGCGATGTCGGCGCCGAGGAGCCCCAGCAGGAGCTCCTCGAGCAGGTCGGCGGGCAGCCGCGACCAGGCCTCGGGCGCCGGCCACGGGATGTGCGTGAAGTGCAGGATCGGGGTGCCGACGCCGGCCTCGCGCACGAGGCGCGGCACGAGGTAGAGCTGGTAGTCGTGCACCATCAGGGCGTCCGCGTCCGCCGCGCCGGCGGCGGCCGCCGCGATCGCCTCGTTGTAGCGGCGGTAGCCGGCCCAGGCCGCGCGCAGGTCGGCCGGCGAGGCGGGCTCGACGCCGTCGCCGTAGAGCCCGTGCTGGACGAACCACAGCAGCGGGTTGGCGATCTCCCGGTACATGGCCGCGAAGTCGGCGGGGTCGGGGGACGCCAGCTGCAGCCGGAAGGGGTGACCCGCCGCATCCTCCTCCAGCGCGGCCGCGCCCGCCCGCTCGGCGGCCACGGCGCGGTCCTCGTCGGAGATGGCGCAGGCGATCCAGGTCACGTCGTGGCCGCCGATCAGCCCGCGCAGGGCCGAGACGAGGCCCCCCGACCCGCGCCGCGCGACGCGCTCGCCGTCGGCGCGGTCGTAGTGGATCGGCCCGCGGTTCGAGACGACCGTCAGGGTGCGGCGGTCGGCGGCCATGCCCCGAGCCTAGTCGTGATCAGTCGGACGGCGGCGGGGGATTGCCCGCATCCTCCGCGAGGTCGAGGCGGAAGGCCTTGCGCTCGCCCGTCTGGTCGAGCACGAGCCGGCCGCCCATCCGCTCGGCGAGCTCCGAGGCGATCGCCAGACCCAGGCCCGAGCCCTCGCCGGCGCCCTGGCCGCGGGCGAAGCGCCCGAACACGGCCCGCGCCTCGTCCTCGGGGATGCGGGGGCCGGAGTCCTCGACCGCGAGCGAGGCGATGCCGCCGCCCGCCCGCGTCGCGATCCGCACGTGCACGCCGTCGGGGTTGTGCTTGAGGGCGTTGTCGACGAGGGCGCGGGCGATCTGCCCGATGCGGGTCTCGTCGCCGAGGGCCATCGCCGGGTCGGCGGCGACGTCGACGATCGCGCCGCGGGCGCGGGCCACGGCCGCGAGGTCGGAGGCGACGCGGGCCGCGACCGCCGACAGCTCGACCGGCTCGATGTCGAGGGGCACCTTGCCCGAGTCGAGCCGCGACAGGTCGAGCAGGTCGGTGGCGAGGCGCGTCAGCCGCCCGACCTGGTCGGCCATCGTCGCGAGGTACTGGTCGCGGCGGGCGGGATCCTCCTCGTCCTCGAGCAGCTCCATGAAGCCCGACAGGGCGAACACCGGGGTGCGCAGCTCGTGCGAGGCGTTGGCGACGAACGCGCGCCGCGCCGCGTCCGTGGCCGCGAGCTCGTTCCGCATCCGGTCGAGCGCCTGGGCGAGGTCGCCGATCTCGTCCCGGCCGCGGTCCGCGATCGGGGCGTCGAGGGTGCCGGCGGCGATCCGGCTCGAGGCGCGCTCGAGGCGGCGCAGGCGGCGCGTGAGGAGCGCGGCGGCGAGGGCGCCGATCAGGACGGCGAGGGGCAGGGCGATGAGGGCGCCGATCAGGCTGCGGCGCACCGTCAGGCGCACGGCGGCGTCGACGTCGGCGAGGCTCGACTGCAGGAGCACCACGTAGGCGGCGTCGCCGATCCGCATCGCGTAGGCGGCCTCGGCGACCTCCGTGCCGTTGACGGTCGCCGTGCCGCGCTGGACGCCCGCCTCGATCGCCGCGCGCGCGGCGGCGGGCGAGGCCCCGCGGGCCACGGGCTCGGTCACCGGCACGAGCCGGCCGGCGCCGATCCGCTGGAAGACGTAGGCCTCGGTGTCCGTCAGCGCGCCGTAGGCCGCGGTCACCGCGTTGGCGTCGGCGGAGCCGCCGGAGCCCGCGAGGGCGTCCGCGAAGTTGGAGGCGAAGGTGGGGGCCGACTGCTCCGCGGAGCGCGCCACCGACGCGACGCGCTCGTCGACGAGGTCGCCGCGCAGGGAGGGCAGGACCAGCACCGCGGCCAGCACGACCGTGATCAGGGCGACGGCGAGGACGAGCAGCCCGAGCCAGACCGTCAGCCGCCGGAACGGGAAGACCCGGTCGACGAGCCAGTCCACGGCTAGCCCTCGAAGCGGTAGCCGACCCCGCGGACGGTGTGGATGCGCGCGGGGCTGGCGGGGTCCGCCTCGATCTTCTCGCGCAGGTGGCGCACGTGCACGTCGACGGTGCGCGGCTCGCGGAAGTCGGACGACCCCCAGACGGCGTCGAGCAGCTGGGTGCGGCTGTAGACCCGCCCCGGGCTCTCCATCAGCGTCGTCAGGATCTCGAACTCGACGTAGGTGAGGTCGACGTCGGCCCCGTCCACCAGGACGGCGCGGCGCCCGCGGTCGAGGCGCACCCCGGCCTCCTCGAGCACCGCCACGTCGGGCTCGTCGGCCGCGGGCGCGCCCATCGAGGCGCGCCGCAGGACGGCCCGCACGCGCGAGCGCAGCTCGCTGAGCCCGAACGGCTTCGTGATGTAGTCGTCGGCGCCGAGCTCGAGCCCGACGACCTTGTCGACCTCGTCGTCGAGGGCGGTCAGCATGATGATCGGCACCGTCGAGCGGGAGCGGATCTCCTGGCAGACGTCGCGCCCGGAGCGGTCCGGGAGCATCACGTCGAGCAGGATCGCGTCGGGCGCCTCCCGCTCGAAGGCGGCGATGCCGTCGGCCGCGGTGCCCGCGACGACGACCCGGTAGCCGTCCCGCTCGAGCGCGTGCTGGAGCAGCTCCTGGAGCGGCACCTCGTCGTCGACGATCAGGACCACGTGGGGCGTCGGCACGGGCCAATGCTACCGTCACGGGGCCTGTGTCCGACCCGCTCGGAACCCCGCGCCCGGACCGCCGGAGCCCCTCGGGCCGGAGCCGCGCCCTGCGGGTCGCGTTCATCCTGCCGCCGCTCCTCGCGCTGATCGTGCTGCTGGTCAGCGTGCGCACGCCCGTCGGGCCGTCCGCGTCCCTCGTCGTCGTGCCGAGCTTCGACGGGCCGCGCGCCGCCGAGTTCGCGCGCCGCCTCGCGCAGCTCGTCCCGGACCGCTCGCCCGGGTCGGCGACGGCCGTCCAGGCCGCTGACGACGTCGCGGGTGCGCTCGGGGAGATCAGCGGCGAGACCGTGCGGCGCTCGACCTTCACCGCGCCGGGCCCGGACGGCCGCGACGTCGAGATGCAGAACGTCTGGGTCGTCGAGCCCGGCGCCTCGTCCGAGGCGGTCGTGGTGGTCGCCAACCGCGACGACGTCGCGCCCGGCCCCGGCCTCGACGACAACGCCTCCGGCACGGCCGCCGTCGTGGAGCTGGCCCGCGACCTCGCCGGCGTCGACCGCGCCCGCGCCCTCGTGGTGGCCTCGACGGACGGCGGCACGGTCGGGCAGGCCGGCAACGAGCAGCTCCTGCGCGACCTGCGCGCCGACGGGCTGCGGCCCGTCGCCGTCGTGTCCCTGCGCTCGATCGGGGCGCCCACGGGCACGCTGCCGATCCGCTTCGCCGGCACGGGCGGCGTGCGCACCCCGGACGTGCTCCTGCGCGGCCTGCAGGAGACGCTCGCCGAGCAGCCCGCCGCCGGCGCGGTCGCCCCGCAGAGCCCGATCCTGCAGGTGCTCGACCTGATCGCCCCCGTCACGCCGACCGGGGCGCAGGTGCCGTTCCTCGACGCCGGCGTCGCCGCGATCCAGCTCGGCGACGGCACGGGCGGGGTGGGGGTCACGCCGATCGACGACGCCCGCCTCGGCGCCGTCGGCGCCGCGGTCGCGCAGCTGCTCGTGCGCCTCGACGCCGAGCCGCGGCCGGCGCCGCCGACGGGGGCCTACGTCGCGGTCTCCGGGCGCATCATCCCCGGCCGCGCGATCGGCCTGCTGGCGCTCGCGCTCCTGATCGGCCCGCTGGTCGCCGCCGGGCGCGTCCTCGCCGCCGGCG
>CAIQOY010000317.1 GCA_903873565.1 uncultured Actinomycetes bacterium | reverse complement strand
GATGCAGACGGGCCGACTGCGCTCGATCCTGCTGCCCTTCGCCTACTCGGCGGAGATCGAGCCGACGGTCGCCGTCCCGCCCCGCCCGCGGATCCCGGCCAACCTGCGGCTGGTCTCGGCCCCCGCCCGCTCGGCCAAGGTTCGGATCGAGAACGGCAAGGTCGCCGTCTCCCCGGCGCGGGACGGCCACGACATCTCCGCCCGCGCGATCCTGCTCGCCGCGACCAACGCGGCGATCGCCGGGAAGCGGCGCGTCGCGATCGAATCGCGCACCACGAAGCCCGCCATCTCCACGGCGGAGGCCCGCGCCGCCGCCAGCCGGGCCCTCGAGATCGCCTCGGCGCCCGTCGCGCTCAACGTCGACGGCAAGCGGGTCGGGGCCCTCTCCACCGCCGCGCTCGAGAGCGCCGTGATCGTGCGCAACGAGGACGGCGAGCCGACCATCGCCTTCAGCCCGAAGGCGCTCACGCCGGCGATCGCCGAGCAGCTCGGCGACCTGCTGCGCGACCCGGTCAACGCGATGTGGGACACCAACGGCGAGCGCGCCTGGGTGATCCCCGCCAAGAAGGGCCGCGCCTTCGACCCGCGCAGCGCTGCCGATGCCGTCCGCGCCGCGGCGCTCGGCGGCGGCGCCCGCCAGGCGGAGATCGAGCTCAACGCGGTCGATCCCGGACGCTCCACCGAGGAGGCGGAGTCGTACGAGATCACCCAGCGCGTGTCCGGGGCCGTGACGGAGCTCGGCGACTCGTCGGAGAACCGGACGCACAACGTGGCGCTGATGGCCCAGATCCTCGACAACCGCCTCGTCATGCCCGGCGAGACGTTCTCCTTCAACGAGGCCGTCGGCCCGCGCACCCCCGAGCGCGGCTTCCTCGAGGGGCGCTCGATCGTCGCCGGGCTGCTCCTGCCGTCGATCGGCGGCGGCGTCTGCCAGGTCGCGACCACGCTCTACGACGCCGCCTTCGACCTCGGCCTGCAGATCAACGAGCGGACGAACCACTCGTTCTACATCTACCACTACGGCGACGGCATGGACGCCGCGGTCTCCTGGGACGGGCCCGACCTCCGGTTCACCAACGACACCGGGCACCCGGTGCTGATCCGCGCCGCGGCCGACGCGAGCACGATGATCGTCAACCTCTACTCGGCCCCGTCCGACCGGGTCGTGGAGACCATCACGAGCGAGCGCTACGCCATCGAGAAGCCGAAGGAGCGCTACCTCGCCGATCCGTACGCGCCGCCCGGCAAGATCATCGAGTACACGGAGGGCCAGGAGGGCTTCAGCGTCGACGTCACGCGCATCGTCCGCCAGAACGGCGAGGTCGTCTCCGAGGAGGTATTCCCCTCCAAGTACGTGCCCGAGGCCAAGACCTTCCTGGTCGGCCCCGGCGCCTTCCCGCCGGGCGACAACGTGACCGAGGAGCCCCCGTTCGGCTGGGAGAGCCCCTACTCGCCGGTCGACGTCGCCCCGCTCAGCTGACCGGGCCCGTCGACTCCCGCACGACGAGGCGCGGCTCGACCACGGTGCGCCGGTCGCCGGGCTCGTCGGCGAGATGCGCGACGAGGAAGCCGACCGCGGCGCGGGCCACGCGATCCGTGTCCCAGCTCGCGGTGGTCAGCGACGGGGCGACGAGCCGCGACAGCGGGTGGTCGTCGAAGCCGCACACCGACACGTCGCCGGGCACGTCGAGCCCGAGCTCGCGGCAGCCGTGCAGCGCCCCGTAGGCGATCGCGTCCGACAGCGCGAACACGGCCGTCGGCCGGTCGGGGCGCGACAGCACCTCGAGGGCCAGCGGGCGCGAGCCGTCGAGCGAGTACGCGCAAGGCACGATCTCGCAGTCGAGCCCGAGCGCGGCGGCCTGCTCGCGCACGGCGGCCTCCGTCGGCCGGTCCGGCGAGATCGCGACCGCCCACGACAGGACCGCGATCCGCCGATGCCCGAGGGCGTGGAGGTGGCGCAGCATCTCGCCCACGCCCGCGGTCTGGTCGAACACCACCTCGCCGACCGTGACCGCCCCCTGCAGGCGCCCGCCGATCGTGACCAGCGGGACCCGCTCGGAGATCTCGGCCCAGGCGCCGCCGGCCGGCCCCACGGGGGCGACGATCAGGCCGTCGACCCGCTGCGCGACCAGCCGGGCGGCGAGGTCCAGCTCCTGCGCCGGGTCGCCGTCGGCGTCCGCGAGCAGGGTCTGGATGCCCTGCGCGCGCAGCTCCCGCTGGATGGCGTGGGCCAGCGTCTGCTGCCAGAAGTCGGCGAGGCTGCCCACCAGGACGCCGACGGTGCCGGTGCGCCCGCCGCGCAGGGCGCGGGCGACCGGGTCGGCGGTGTACCCGATGGCGTCGGCGACGGCGCGCACGCGCTCGATCGTCTCCGGGGCGACGCGCTCCCCGCGCAGGGCGTAGGAGACGGCGGCGACGGACAGGCCGGTCTCGTCGGCGATCTGCCGCAGGGTGGGGCGCTTGCCGGTCGCGGCCATGGCCGCAGCGTAGCGCGTCGGGCACCGGTCTTGACGGGTGGGGATCCCGCATGCATACTTGGGTGCATCGTTTCACTGAAACGATTCACCACATGCCCTGAGGAGAGCCCCGTGAGCGCCACCGCCGAGCCCTTCCCGACCCCGCTGACCCCCGATCAGTGCGTCGAGATCGCCGAGTCGATCGGCCGCCAGCCCGAGCTCTGGGAGCCGCACCGCAACCACGAGCCCGGCAAGCGCCACTTCGAGCGCATCATCCACGAGGACACGCACGAGGTCTGGGTGATCTCGTGGGTCGACGACCACGACACCGGCTTCCACGACCACGACGTCTCCTGCGGCGCCGTGCACGTGCTCGAGGGCGGCATCCACGAGGAGCGGCTCGGCTTCGGCCGCGACCACCTCGTGCGCCTCGTCGAGCCCGGCGAGACGATCCGCTTCGCGCCCTCCTACATCCACCGCTTCCGGCCGAAGGACGGCGTGCCCACGACGTCCGTCCACGTCTACTCGCCGCCCCTGCGGCTGATGGGCGCGTACTACGAGGGCGAGGACGGCGGGCTGGTGCGGGTGCCGATGGACGGCGACGAGGAGCTCGTCAACCTCAACG
>CAIQOY010000316.1 GCA_903873565.1 uncultured Actinomycetes bacterium | reverse complement strand
GCGCAGCGGCGCAGGCGCCGGATCACGTGCGCCACGTGCGACCCGAAGACGCCGCGGTAGACGTGGGCCTCGTCGACCACGATCGCGGCGAGCCCCGACAGCCACTCGGCCCAGCGCTGGTGGTGCGGGCAGATCCCGACGTGGACCATGTCGGGGTTCGAGAGCACGAGGTTGGCCTCGGCGCGGGCGCGCCGCCGCGCGCCGGTGTCCTGGTCGCCGTCGACGAGGGCCACGCGCAGGTCGCGGCCGAGCCCGAGCGCGCTGAGGCGACGGGCCTGATCCTGGGCGAGCGCCTTGGTGGGCGAGAGGTAGAGGGCGCGGGTGTGCGGCTCGCGCAGGAGCGTGTCGAGCACGGGGATCGCGTAGGCGAGCGTCTTGCCGCTGGCGGTGCCGGAGACGACCCCGACGTGGTGACCGGCTCGCGCGAGCGCCACGGCCTCGGCCTGGTGGCTCCAGAGCGCCTCCACCCCGGTGCGCTCGAGCGCGGCGACCAGCCGCGGGTCGAGGCCCTCGGGCAGGGGCACGGGCTCGCCGGGTCGCCCCGGCTCCTCGGCGCGGTGGACGAGGCGCGTGTCGTGGGGCGGCGCGCCGGCGCTCAGCGCCGCGTCCCACGGGCGCCGCGCCGTCACGGCTGGTCGGGGCGCTCGGCGGCGGGGAACGAGCCGAGGACGACGAGCAGGGCCGAGCGGCGCTCGACGTCGTCGAGGGCGCGGACGACCTGCTCGTCGGAGCGATGGCCCTCGATGTCGATCAGGAACTGGTAGCGCCACGGCTCGCCCGGGATCGGGCGCGAGTGCAGCGAGACCATGTTGACCCCGTGGTAGCGGAACGGCTCGATCGCCTCGTGCAGGGCGCCCGGCTGGTGGCCGGTTACGAGGCGCAGGGCGGTCTTCCAGTTGACGCCCTCGGCCGGGGGCAGGGGCTCGCGGCTGATCGCCACGAAGCGCGTCATGTTGTCCGGGTGGTCCGAGATGTCGCTCTCGAGGACCTCGAGCCCGAAGCGCCGGGCGGCGGCGGGCGAGGCGATCGCCGCCCAGGACGGGTCGCCCTGCTCGGCCACGATGCGGGCCGCGTCGGCGGTGGTCGGGGCCCCGATCTCCTCGTACGCGGCGTCGAGGAACGTGCGGCACTGGGCGAGCGCGACCGGGTGCGAGTGGATCCGGCGCACGCCCGCCGTCGTGGCGCCGGGCAGGCCGCACAGGCAGTGCGGGATGTGGATCACGGTCTCCGCGATGATCGGCAGGTCGCCGTCGGCGATCAGGTCGCAGGTGTCGGCGACGATGCCGGCCAGCGTGTTCTCGATCGGCAGCACGCCGATGTCGGCGCTGCCGTCGGCCACGGCGCGGTAGACGTCCGCGAAGGAGCCCGCCGACTCGGCCTCGACGTCCGGGTAGAGGCGCTCGGCGGCCTCGGACGTGTACGACCCGGCGGCACCGGGGTACACGATGGTGGTGGGGTCGGCGGCGTTCGGCATGGCGGGTCCCGTGGGCCGCGGCAGGGTACCATCGGCCCGGAGACCCAGACGACGGGACGGGGCATGGCGGACGAGCCGGGATGGGGCGAGGGGGCGGCGCATCCGGACGAGGACGCGCTGATCGCGCACCTCGCCGCGCTGGTCGACGGGCCCGCCGCCGGCGTCCTGCGCGGGATCGGCGACGACGCGGCGCTGCTCGCCCCCGACCTCGTCTGGACGGTCGACACCCAGGTCGAGGGCTCGCACTTCCGCCGCGACTGGTCATCGCCGGCCGACGTGGGCTGGAAGGCCCTCGCCGTGGGCCTCTCCGACCTCGCGGCGATGGGCGCGCAGCCGCTGGCGGCGCTCGTCTCGGCGATCGTGCCCGACGGGGACGCCTCCGACCTGGAGCCCGTCTACGCCGGCCTCGGCGCCTGCGCCCGCACGTACGGCTGCCCGGTGGCGGGCGGCGACGTGGCGTCGGGCCCGGGCCTCGCCCTGTCGGTCGGGGTGCTTGGTCGCGTCGCGACCGCGCCCCCGGGCCGGGACGGGGCGCGTCCCGGGGACGTGATCGCGGTCACGGGCTCGCTGGGGGAGGCCGCGGCCGGGCTGGCCGCGCTGCGCGATCCGGACTTCGCCGCCCTGGCGGGCGTCGACGGCTGCCGCGCCCGGCTGCGGCGCCCGCACCCGCGCCTCGAGGAGGGGGCCGCCCTGGCCGCCGTCGCCCACGCGCTGATGGACGCCTCCGACGGCCTCGCTCGCGATCTGCCCCGGATCGCGCGCCGCAGCGGGGTCGCCCTCGCGGTCGACCTCGACGCGCTGCCCGTGCACGATCCCGTGCGGGCGGTGGCCGAGCGCCTCGGCACGGCGCCCGGGGCGTTCGCGGCGACGGGCGGCGAGGACTACGAGCTGATCGCCGTGCTCGACCCGGGACAGGTCGCGGGCTGCGGGGTGCCGCTGACCGTCATCGGCGAGGTCGTCGACGGGCCGGCGGAGGTGCGCTGGCGTGGGGCGGGATCGGAGGCGGCGCTGCGCGGCTGGGACCATCTGGC
>CAIQOY010000315.1 GCA_903873565.1 uncultured Actinomycetes bacterium | reverse complement strand
GGGTGCCGATGAAGGAACTGCCCGCCGCGATCGGCGTCCACGCCCCGCCCGACAGGTCGATATCCGCGGTCTGCTTGAAGACGTAGCTCGACGCGAAGCACGCCGACGACGTCGCGAGCTCGGTCAGCGCCTCGCGGTCGGGGATCAGGATCGGGTCCTCCGCCGTCCCGGTGGTGCCCTGGAGGAAGCGCAGGTAGCAGCCGTTGGCGTCCGCGGGGGCCGGCGCGACGGCCGACCACCCCGCGACGACGGCGAGAGCCAGGACGAGCGGGATCAGGGGCAGCCGCCGCATGGCGAAGGGGCATTCGTAGCAGAGTCCGGCGGGCGGGGCCCGCGCGCGGCTTCCGCGGGCGGCCCCGCTCGCCTACGCTGGACCGCGATGGACGCCCACCCCCGCGACCTCTCGGGCTACGGCCGCGACCGCCCCGCCGCCGACTGGCCGGACGGCGCCCGCGTGGCCCTCAGCCTCGTCCTCAACTACGAGGAGGGCGCCGAGCGCAGCGTCGAGCACGGCGACGGCGAGAGCGAGACGTACCTGACCGAGATCGCCGGCGCCCCGCGCGCCGGCCGCGACCTGATCACCGAATCGATCTACGCCTTCGGCGGGCGCGTCGGCGTCTGGCGCGTCCTCGACGCGCTCGACGAGGCGGGCACCCCGGCGACCCTCTTCGCCTGCGGCCAGACCGTCGAGCTCAACCCCGACCCCGTCCGCCACGCGGCGGCACGGGGCCACGAGATCTGCAGCCACGGCTACCGCTGGATCGACTACGACGGCGTCGACGAGGAGGTCGAGCGCGACCACATCCGCCGCACGATCGCCGCGATCGAGGCGGCCGCCGGCGCGCGTCCGGTCGGCTGGTACACCGGCCGCGTCAGCATGGCCACGCGCCGGCTCGTGGCCGAGGAGGGCGGCTTCCTCTACGACTCCGACGACTACTCGGACGAGCTGCCCTTCTGGGTCGAGGCGGCCGGCCGCCCGCACCTGGTGGTGCCGTACACCCTCGACGCCAACGACGCGCGCTTCGCCACCCCGAACGGCTTCCGCACCGCGGACGACTTCGCCACCTACCTGATCGACGCCTTCGAGGCGCTCTGGCGGGAGGGCGCCACGAGCCCCGGGATCATGAACGTCGGCCTGCACTGCCGGCTCGTCGGGCGCCCGGGCCGGATCGACGGCCTGCGCCGCTTCCTCGAGCACGTGCGGGGCCGCGAGGGCGTCTGGGTCGCGCGCCGCGCCGACATCGCCCGCCACTGGATCGAGCGGCACCCGCCGGCGTGAGCGCCACCGTCCGGGTCGGCACCTGCGCCTGGGTCGAGAAGGGCCTGATCGCCGACTGGTACCCCTCGACGGCGACGAGCGCGGAGGCGCGGCTGCGCTTCTACGCCGAGCACTTCGACACGGTCGAGGTCGACTCGTCGTACTACGCGATCCCCGCCGAGCGCACCACCCACAACTGGGCGGAGCGCACCCCCGCGGGGTTCGTCTTCCACGTCAAGGCCTTCGGGCTGATCACGGGCCACCGCGTGCGCCCGGAGCAGCTCCCGGCCGACCTGCGCCCGCTCGTCGCCGAGGTCACCGCGCAGGGCCACGTGCTGCCGTCGGACGCGCTGGAGGAGCGCGTCCTCGCCCGCTTCGCCCGCGCCCTGCGCCCCCTCGCCGACGCGGGCCGCCTCGGCGGCGTGCTCCTGCAGCTGCCGCCCTCGGCCGAGCCGGGTCGGGCGGCCTGGGAGCGCCTGGACCGCATCCGCGCCGGCCTGCCGGGCCACGACCTGATGGTCGAGTTCCGCCAGCGCGACTGGCTCAGCCCGGACCTCGTCGACGAGACCCTGGCCGGCCTGCGCGAGCGCGGGCTCACCTACGTCGCGGTCGACGCGCCCCGCGTCGCGACCCCGAACGTGGCCCAGACGGTGGTCGCGGCCACCACCCCGACGGGCTACGTGCGCTTCCACGGCCGCAACGCCGACACCTGGAACCGCCGGGGCGGCGGGGCCTCCGCCCGCTTCGACCACCTCTACGCGGATGGCGAACTGGCAGAGTGGGTGGAGCCGCTGCGCGAGCTGGCCCGCTCCACCTCCCGCCTCTACGCCATGTTCAACACCAACGCCGACACCCAGGGCCCCGACAACGCGGGCCGCCTGCGCCAGCTCCTCGCCGACGCCGGCGTGCCCGTGTCCGCGGCCGCCGGCCCCGCCCAGCGGGGGCTCTTCGACTGATGCGCCGCGCCCTCCCCCTGCTCGCCCTGCTCGCGGTGCTCGCCCTCGCGATCGCGGGCTGCGGCGCCGCCGACGAGGGCGCCGCGCCCGACGCGGCCGCCGCCACCGAGCCTCCCGGCACCGCGACCGAGGCACCCAAGGCTGCGGAGACGGCGGCCGACGAGGACGAGCCCGACCCCGCCGGCCCGCGCGCCCAGGTCTTCATGCCCGCCGGCGAGGTCCGCGCCACCGTCGTGCTCCTGCACGGCTGGAACGACCTCGACCCGGCCGCCTACGGAGCCTGGATCGACCACCTCAACGAGACGGGCGTGGCCGTGGT
>CAIQOY010000314.1 GCA_903873565.1 uncultured Actinomycetes bacterium | reverse complement strand
CGCTGCCCGTCCTGCTCGAGGAGCTCGTCGAGCCCGGCCACCTCGGCCTCGACGTGGTGCTGCGGGCCATGACCGCGGGGCCCTGCGCGGCCTTCGGGCTCGAGCGGCCGGCGCTCCGGGTCGGGGCGCCCGCCAACCTCGCGGTCTGGGACCTCGAGTTCCCGTGGGTCTGCGGCGAGCGGCCCTGGCGCACGCGCAGCGCCAACACCTGCTTCGGGGGCCGGCGGATGCGCGGGCTCTGCCTGATGACGATCGCGGGCGGCATGGTCGCCCACGAGGACTGGGCCGAGCGCCCGATGGGAGCCGCATGAGCACCGCATACCTGCACCTGGAGGACGGCACCCGCTTCGACGGCGAGGGGGCCGGCGCGATCACCTGCGCGCTCGGCGAGGCGGTCTTCACGACCGGCATGACCGGCTACCAGGAGACCCTCACCGACCCGTCCTTCAACGGCCAGATCATCACCTTCTCGGCCCCGATGATCGGCAACTACGGCGTCGAGGCCGACGTCGGCGAGTCCGACCGCGTGCAGGCCGTCGGGATGGTCTGCCGCGAGGCCCGCAACGCGGCCCCGCCGGGCCGCACGGGCCTCCTCGACTGGCTGGCCGAGGCCGGCGTGCCCGTCCTGTTCGGGATCGACACCCGCGCGCTCGTCCAGCACCTGCGCGACCGGGGCGCCATGCGCGCCGCCCTGGTCACCGACGGCACGTCGCCGGAGGAGGCCGCGGCCCGGATCGCGGCCTCGCCGGAGATGGCCGGCCGGGACCTCGCGGGCGGCGTCTCGCGCCCGCGCCGCGAGCAGGACCCGGCCGCGGGCGCCGCGCGCTGCACGGTCGTCCTGCTCGACTACGGCGCCAAGGACTCGATCGGCGACCTCGTCGCCGCCGCGGGAGCCCACGTGGTGATCCTGCCGCACGACGCGACGGCCGAGGACATCCGCGCCGTCGACCCCGACGGGATCCTGCTCGCCAACGGCCCCGGCGACCCGGGCGCCATGGACATGCACGTGGGCAACGTGCGGGCGATGCTGGAGCTCGGGGTGCCCGTGTTCGGGATCTGCCTCGGGCATCAGCTGCTGGCCCGCGCGCTCGGCCTCGAGACCTACAAGCTGCGCTTCGGCCACCGCGGCGCCAACCATCCCGTGCTCGAGTGCGAGACGGGCCGCGTGCTCGTGACCAGCCAGAACCACGGCTTCGCGGTCGCGCCGCCCGCCGGGGAGGGGGGCGTCGTGATCACGCACACCTCGCTCTACGACGAGACCGTCGAGGGCCTGCGCCTCGCGGGGCGCCCGGTCTGGAGCATGCAGTTCCACCCGGAGGCCTCGCCGGGCCCCCACGACGCCCGCGACGCCCTGGTGGCCTTCGTCGACGAGGCCGCCGCCTACCGGGCCGAGCGAGGGAGGGCCTGATGCCGCGTCGCGATGACCTCAGGAAGATCGCGGTGATCGGCTCGGGGCCGATCGTGATCGGCCAGGCCTGCGAGTTCGACTACTCGGGCGTCCAGGCCCTGCGCGTCCTGCGCGAGGAGGGCTACGAGACGGTCCTGATCAACTCGAACCCGGCCACGATCATGACCGACCCGGGCTGGGCCGACCGCACCTACATCGAGCCGCTCGACCCCGAGGGCATCGCCAGCGTCCTGCGCCAGGAGCGCCCCGACGCGCTCCTGCCCACCCTCGGCGGGCAGACGGCGCTCAACGCCGCGCTCGACCTGCAGGGCGCGGGCATCCTCGACGAGCTGGGGATCGAGCTGATCGGCGCCTCGATCGACGCGATCCGGACCGCCGAGGACCGTGAGCTCTTCGCCCAGACGATGGCCCGGGTCGGTCTGCGCACCGCGCGCGGCGAGACCGTCACCAGCGTGGAGGAGGCCGTGGCGCTGGTCGAGGACGGCACCCTGCGGCTGCCGATGGTGATCCGGCCGGCCTTCACGCTCGGCGGCGAGGGCGGCGGCTTCGCCGCCGACATGGACGAGCTGCGCCACCACGTCGGCCGGGGCTGCGCGGCCAGCCCGATCTCGCAGGTCCTGATCGAGGAGTCGGTCAAGGGCTGGGGCGAGTTCGAGCTCGAGGTGATCCGCGACAAGCGCGACAACGTCGTGATCGTCTGCTCGATCGAGAACCTCGACGCGATGGGCGTCCACACCGGCGACTCCGTCTGCGTGGCGCCGGCGATGACCCTCTCGGACCGCGAGTTCCAGACCCTGCGCGATGCCGCGGCCACCGTGATCCGCGCGGTCGGCGTGGAGACGGGCGGCTCGAACGTGCAGTTCGCCCTCAACCGGGAGACCGGCGAGGTCGTCGTGATCGAGATGAACCCGCGCGTCTCGCG
>CAIQOY010000313.1 GCA_903873565.1 uncultured Actinomycetes bacterium | reverse complement strand
GTGGCGCCGGCGTGGATCACCACGCGGCCCTCGATCTTCGAGTCGACGACGGTGCCCTGCACGTCGGCGTCGATCGCGTCGAGGACGAGGCGGTTGGCCTCGAGCATGTCGGCCAGCTGGCCCGTGTCCTTCCACCAGCCGGTCACGACGTGCGGCTCGACGCGCAGGCCGCGGTCGACCATGCCCTGGATCGCGTCGGTGATCTCGAGCTCGCCGCGCCACGACGGCTCGAGCGCCTTGGCCGACTCGAAGACGGCGGGCGTGAAGAGGTAGACGCCGACGAGGGCGAGGTCGCTCTGCGGCTCCTTCGGCTTCTCCACGAGCCGGCGCACCGTGCCGTCGTCGTTGAGCTCGGCGACGCCGTACTCGGACGGGTTGGGCACGTGCTGCAGCAGGATCATCGCGTCGGCCGATCCCTCGCGGAAGCGGTCCACGAAGCCGGCGACGCCGTCGCGCAGCAGGTTGTCGCCGAGGTACATGCAGAAGGGGCTGTCGCCCAGGAACGCCTCGGCGGTGAGGACGGCGTGGGCGAGGCCGAGCGGGGCCGACTGCGGGATGTACGTGACCTCGACCCCGAAGGCCGAGCCGTCGCCGACGGCGGCCTCGATCTCGGCGCCCGTGTCGCCCGTGATGATGCCGATCTCGCGGATGCCGGCGGCGGCCATCGCCTCGATCCCGTAGAACAGGACGGGCTTGCCGGCCACGGGCACGAGCTGCTTGGCGCGCGTGTGCGTGATCGGGCGCAGGCGCGTGCCCGCGCCGCCGGACAGGATCAGGCCCTTGACCTCCACGGGCGCAGGGTACAGCGCGCCCGCGGCCCGCGGCGTCAGGCGGGCGTCTGGGGCATCAGGACGGCGAGCAGGTGCTCGATGCCCTCGAGGTGCTCGCGCATGGCCACGCGGGCCGCATCGCGGTCGTGGGCCTCGATCGCGGCCAGGACGCGGCGGTGCTGGTCCTGCGAGTTGACCATCGACTCCTCGGAGCGCGGGACCGCGTTGAGGACGTCGGAGAGGGCTGCCTGCGTGTCGGTCACCTGCTGCACGAGCGTCGCCGACCCCGACAGGGCGGCGAGCGCGATGTGGAACTGCGCGTCGAGGGCGCGGTAGGCGGCGTAGTCGGAGAGGTGGTGCCCGGCCATCTCCGTCACGAGGTCGGCGAGGCGGGCGCGCTCGGCGCCCGTGGCGCGCTCAGCGGCGATCTCCGCGATGCCGAGCTCGAGCACGCGCCGGTAGCGCAGGAGCGCCGCCAGCTCCTCGCCGCGCAGGACCCGCACCTCGTCCTCGGCGGGGCGCGACTCGTCGCCCGGGATCACCCCGGCGACGAAGGTGCCGCCGCCGCGGCCGCGGCGCGCCTCCAGGTAGCCGGCCTCCTGCAGGACGCGCAGCGCCTCGCGCACCGTCGAGCGCGACAGCGCGAGCCGCTCGGCCAGGTCGCGCTCGCTCGGCAGCCGCTCGCCGGGGGCGAGCAGGCCCATCCGGATCGCGCGCCCGAGCCGCTCGACGGTCTGCTCGAAGGCGTTCGCGGTGCGGACGGGCGCGAACACCCCGCCGGGGTCGTCGTCCTTGCCCGTGCCGTCGGCCGCGCTCATGGGGGCGACGCTACCAGAGCGCCGGCCTCAGATGGCGGTGCGCGTGGTGAGGTGGTCGGTTGCGCCGAGCCGGTGCACCTCGGCGCGCCGGCGGCCGTGGCGATCCAGGCGCACCACGAGGTCGGTCAGGCTGGCGTTGTCGACGAGCAGCGCGAACGAGTCGGGGGAGTCGGGGGCGACGCCCAGCGCCCAGCGCAGGATGCCCTGCATCGTGCCGACGTGGCTGACCACGAGCGGCCGCCCGCCCGCCCGCCAGATCGCGTCGGCGGCCTCGCCGGTGCGGGTCCAGAAGGCGCCGATCGTCTCGCCGTCCCAGGCCGAGTCCTCGGGGTGCCAGATGTCGTCGTAGGGGGCGAGCTCGAGCATCTCCGAGAGGGTGAACGGGCTCAGCGCCCCCGACCCGAACTCCATCAGGCGCGGGTCGGTCTCGACCTCCATCCCGAGCGCCGCCGCGCAGGCCGCGGCCGTCTGCTGGGCGCGCACCGCGGGGCTGGCCACGATCCGGTCGGGGCGCTCCGCGCGCGCGGCGACCGCGCGGCCGAGCTCGGCGGCCTGCGCGAGTCCGGTCTCGGTGAGCGGGTCGGAGGCGTCCCAGCGGTGGTCGGGGCCGCTGGTGGCGTGCCCGTGGCGGGCCAGCAGGAACGCGGTCGTCATTCCGCATCCCGGGCCGCGAGGAGGGGGGCGAGCGCGATCTGCCCGGCCACGACCAGGCCGGCCAGCGGGTAGACGAAGCCCGACGTCTGGAAGTAGCGGGCGACCCACGCGAGCACGAGGAAGGACAGCGCGAAGCCGAGCGCGGCGCGCCACGGGGCCGGGTCGCGCCGCTGGCGCACGAGCAGGACCAGCGTGGCGGGCACCCACGTGATGAGCGCGATCAGCGCGAAGGGGTAGGAGCCGTCGCGCTCCACGAGCCCGAGGTCGACGAGGATCCCGCTCAGCCCGTAGCCGACGATGCGGTACGCGCTCGTGCCGTAGGTGACGGTGTCCTCGACGAAGGCGGCGGGGTCCCAGACGAGGAACGGCACGAGGACGGCGGCGAGGACGGCGGCGAACGCCACCGCGGCGCGGCGCAGGGCGGCGGCCCCGCCGGCCTGCCAGGCGGCGAGCGCGAGGAACGGCACCGCCGCGAGCGCGTACTGCTTCTGGGCGAGCGCGAGCGCGACGAGGACGCCGGTCCAGCCCCAGCGCCCGCGCAGGGCGAGCGCGAGGGCGAGGACCAGCGCCAGCACCACGGGCGCGTCGAGGATCCCGAACCAGGTGCTGCGCACCATCAGCGGGTTGGCGGCGAGGAGCGCGCCGGCGGCCAGGCGCAGCTCGAGCGGGCCGGGCAGGAGCAGCGCGGCGGGGACGAGCGCGAGCGCGAACAGCAGCATCAGGACGCGCACGTCGCCGAGGGGCCCGGGCAGGGCCGCGCTGACGGCGCCGAGCACCGGCAGGCCGGGGAAGTAGGCGAGGTGCTCGAGGGCGACGGTCTCGACGCGCCCGTCGAGGACGGGCGTGCCGTCGAGCGAGTAGAAGCGCTCGAGGCCCGTGCCCGCGTAGGAGGCGCCGTAGGGGTCCTGCCCGTCGAGGATCCTCTGGCCGGCCAGCTCGACCTGGTACGAGGCGTCGTTGACGTGGAACCACGGCTCCGTGCCGTCGCGCAGCCCGACCTGCAGGAGCGTCGCCGGCACGAGCAGGGCGAGCACCACGAGCGCCGTCCCCGCGATCGCCGCGACGCGCGGCCAGGGGGCGCGGGCGGGCAGGGCGATCGCGGCCACGGCCACGGCGACGCCGGCCAGGAGCGCCGGGGCGCGCACGAGGCCGAGGTCCCACTGGCCGTCCGCGAGGGCGGTCAGCCAGCCGAGCGGCCCGCCCTCGGCCGCCGGCGCCGCGAAGGGCCAGGCGTCGACGCCGAGCCACGGCACCGACACGAGCACGAGCGCGACGAGCAGGCCGAGCAGGGCCTGGCTGCGGCGGGCGGCGCTCACGCGGGCTCTCCCTCGGCGGCGCGGCCGCCCAAGAGCGGCGGCACCACGGCGCCCGCGGCGAGCAGGGCGGCGATCACCCAGGTCGCCGGATCCGCGAAGAAGTTGTCGTAGAAGAGCGCGTGCACGAGCACCGTCGCGAACAGCGCGGCGAGGATGACGTGCGTCGGCCGGTCCGTCTCGGGGCGGCGGTGGCGGACCGCCCACAGGACGGAGCCGAGCACGGCGAGGAGCGCCGCGCTCCCGACCAGCCCGAGCTCGGCGGCGGTGCCGGAGACGACGTTGTGCGGCGCGGCCTTGCGCTTGCCGGTCGCGGTCGCGAAGGCCGCGAGCCCGCTGCCCTGGAACGGGTGCTCCTCGAACAGGTCGATGGAGCGCTCCACGAGGCCGAGCCGCGCGCTCGACGCCTTCTGTGCGGGGTCGTCGAGGAGCGCCCGCCCCTGCGGCAGCGCGAGCGCGCCGACGGCGATCACCACGACGAGGACCCCGACCGCGATCGCCGCCTTCCAGCGCCAGACCACGCAGAGGATCACGAGCACGCCCGCCGACAGCGCGAGCAGCGACGACTGCGAGTACGAGACCGCGAGCCCGGCGAAGATCGGCAGCGCGGCGAGGGCGACGAGGAGCGACAGCCGCCGCGGCCGCCCGAGCGCGAGGATGCCGACGATCGTGACCAGCGCGAGCGCCTCGACCCGGCCGAACAGGCTCGGGTCGAAGAGCAGCGAGTTGGCGCGGAAGAAGCCGCCGTAGGCGTTCGTGCGCATCAGCTTCTCGTTCCAGAAGATCTCGCGCTGGTCGACCTGCCAGAGCGCGACGAGGGCGAGCGCGACCGCCCCGACGATCAGGACCCAGGGCAGGGCGCGGGTCAGGGGCGGCACGGGCGCCAGAGTGCCGGTGAGAGCGGCGAGGAGGCCCAGGGGCAGGGTGAACGCCGCCAGCGCGTACGCGGTGGCGTCGACGTCGGCGCTCCAGAGCAGGCTCGCCGAGGCCACGAGCACGTAGGCGGCCAGCGCCCAGCCGACGTAGCCGAGGCGGTTGGCCGGCTCGTCGCCGCGCAGCCCGCGCGCGAGCAGCGCGATCAGGCCCGCGGCGAGGACCGTGTAGAGGGGCAGCAGGTGCTCGCTCGGGCTCGGGTGCTCCTGCAGCGGGATGCGCAGGCCGATCACCAGCGCCACCACGGGCACGAGCCAGGGCAGCCGCCCGAACACCAGGGTCAGCACGGCGACCGCCACGACGCCGGCCACGAGGCCGACGCCGAGGACCACGGGCCGGTCGGCGACGTCCTCGACCAGCGAGGTGCGCGACAGGGCGAGCGGCACGCCGCCGGCGGCCGCGAGGACCGCCCCGACGACCCTGAGCGGCGTGCGCCCGGTGATCAGGAGCAGCGCGACGCCGAGCGCCGCCACCACGCCCGCGGCCGGGATCAGGAAGCCGTCCACCGGGCTCCCATCATCGCAGACGGCGGGCTGGCCGTCGGGAGACGGCCAGGGTCCAGCCGAACGCGGCGGCGGCGCCCAGGGCGAGCGCGCCGAGGGAGACGTGGATCAGCACGAGCCACCAGGGCAGCTGCGTGCGCCACTGCAGCTCGCCGACGACGATCTGCATCGCCACGACGGCGACGAGCAGCCAGGCGAGGCGCCGCACGGCGCGCGGCGGGCGCACGGCGAAGGCGAGCACGAGCAGGAAGATGGCGATCACCACCGTGAAGGAGGCGGCGACCCGCACGTGCACGTAGGCGGCGTCGAGCAGGTTCCACAGGCGCGGGACCCCCTCGCTGCCCGGGTGCGTCCCCGACATGGTCACGATCGCGCCCGTGATGATCACGAGCCACGCCCAGCCCCCGATCACGACGCCGCCGATCGGGACCCAGCGCGGCGGCGCCGTCGGCCAGGCGCTGGCGATCTGGAACTCGTCGAGGGCCAGCGCGGTCGCGATCAGCATCACGATCAGCGCGAGCAGGAAGTGCGACATCACGGACAGGGGGTGGAGATCCAGGAGGACGGTGATCCCGCCGAGCGGCGCCTGCAGGAAGGTGCCGACGCCGATCGCCACGGCGGCCCGGAAGCGCCAGCGGTGCGTGCGCCGCATCCCGGCCCGCCAGGCGGCCACGGCGAGCAGGATCGCGGCGATGATCACCGCGAGGGCGAGCACGCGGTTCGTGAACTCGATCAGGCCGTGGAAGTGGAAGGGCGGGGTGGCCTTGCCGTTGCAGAGCGGCCAGTCCGGGCAGCCGAGCCCGGACCCCGTGACGCGCACGAGCGCCCCGGACACGATGTTGAGGTAGACGGCGCCGAGGGCGATCAGGACCAGCGGCCGGAACGCGCCCGGCCCGGTGATGCGGCTGAGGAATCGGCGCACGCCGGAAGTATCGCCGAGGCCGGCGGAATGCGCCGCCCGCCGCCCGCGTTGACGGTGGCGTGGAGACCTGCTGCCCCGAGAGACCGCGTCCGCGCGGCTGGTACGCTCGGGCCGTGGCCGACGACGCCCACGATCCGGCGCGCGTCGCCTTCGACGAGCAGGCCCTCGCCCTCGCCGACGACGTCTGGCGCGTGGCGCGCCGGCTGACCCGCGACCACCAGGCGGCCGAGGACCTCGTGCAGGAGGCGTACGCGCGGGCCTTCCGCTCGTGGCGCTCCTACGAGCCCGGCACCAACATGCGCGCCTGGCTCCTGCGCATCCTCCACAACCTCGCGATCGACAACGCGCGCCGGCAGCAGCGCGCGCCCGAGCAGCTCGGCCTCGAGGCCGACGACTACTACCTCTACGACCGCCTCAGCCTCGCGAACGCGCCCGTAGCGGACGTCGACCGGCTGGTCGAGCGGCTCTCGCCCGGGCCCGTGCTGGACGCCCTCTCGCAGCTCGCGCCGACGTTCCGCGACGTCGTCGTCTACGTTGACCTCGGCGACCTCTCCTACCAGGAGGCGGCCGACGTCCTTGAGATCCCCGTCGGCACCGTGATGAGCCGCCTGCACCGCGGCCGGCGCGCGCTCAAGAAGGCCCTCGCCGACGCGGCCGGGGAGGACGCGGCGTGAGCGCCGAGACCCGCCCCGAGCCCTGCGCGCACGCCGAGCGCTGCATGCAGGCCTACGTCGACCGCGCGCTCTCCGTCGAGGAGGTGCGGGTCGTCGAGGCGCACCTCGCCGACTGCCCGACCTGCGCGCGCTGCTACACGCTCGAGGCGGAGGTGCGCAGCGTCGTGCGCGAGGCCTGCGCCGAGCCGTGCCCGGAGTCGCTGCGCCGCGAGCTGCGGCGCATCTGCGACGACTGCGACTGCGAGTAGGCTCCCCCTCCGAGGAGGGAGCCGCGATGACCTGGACCCCGAAGACGAGCCCGGCCGACGTGCGCACGGTGGGCGTGATCGGCACCGGCGTGATCGGCGGCGGCTGGGCCGCCAAGTTCCTCGCACAGGGCTACGACGTGGTGGCCTGGGATCCGGGCCCCGACGCCGCGGAGCGCCTCGCGCGCCTGCACGACATCGCCTGGCCCTCGCTCGAGCGGCTCGGCCTCGCGGACGGGGCATCGCGCGACCGGCTGCGCGTCGTCGCCACCCTCGAGGAGGTCGCCGAGCAGGCGGACGTCATCCAGGAGAGCGGCCCCGAGGTGCTCGACCTCAAGGTCGATCTGCTCGGCCGCCTCGACGCCGCGGCCGACCCGGGCGTGCCGATCCTGTCCAGCACGTCGGGCTTCCGCATGACCGACATGGCGGGCGCGGCGGCCCACCCCGAGCGGCTCGTCGTCGGGCACCCCTTCAACCCGCCCTACCTCGTCCCGCTGGTCGAGGTCGTGGGCGGCGAGCTGACCGACCCCGCCGCCGTCGACTGGGCGCTCGACTTCTACACGCGGGCCGGAAAGAAGGCCCTGCGCTGCTCGAACGAGCTGCCCGGCTTCGTCGCGAACCGCCTGCAGGACGCCGTCTGGCGCGAGCTCCTGCACATGGTGGCGAACGGCGAGGCCACGGTGGAGGAGTGCGACACCGCCCTCGTCTACGGCCCCGGCGTGCGCTGGGCGCAGATGGGCGTCGGGCTGACCTTCCACCTCGCGGGGGGCGAGGGCGGCATGGCCCACATGCTCGACCACTTCGGCGACTCGCTGCTCGAGCCGTGGACGCGGCTCGAGGCGCCGCCCTTGACCCCCGAGCTGCGTGACGCGATGGTGGCGGGCTGCGAGGCGGAGGCCGCCGGCCGCTCCATCGCGGACCTGCAGCGCCAGCGCGACGCGTTCCTCGTCGAGCTCCTCAAGCTGCTCGAGACGCACCACGCGGACCCGCCGCGCTGACGTCAGCCGAGCAGGCCGACGTACTCGTCGCCCACGCGCGCGATCACCTCGCTGCCCCGGAAGTGCTCCAGGGCCAGCTTCTCGAGCGCGGCGGGGGTGACGGCGAGGCGCTCGGCGCCCGCCGCCTTGCGCCGGCGCAGGCGCACGGCGAAGGGTGCCGGGTCGTCGAGGCGCGCGTCGAGCGCGGCCTGGTCGGCGGGCTCGACGAGCTCGACCCCGGCGCGGCGCGCCGCGAGGCGGAACAGGTCCTCGGGCACGTCGACGTCCTCGCCGCCCTCCTGCAGGTCGCTCATGTCGACCGGCGCGGGCTCGAGGTGCGCGCCGGGGCTGTCGCCCTCGGCGTCGATGCGGTCCCAGTCGGACCGCGGGATCACCACGGGCGGCGCGGTGCGCCCGTCGTAGGAGGCGGTGACGGCGCGGTTGAGGCGCCGGTAGGCGACGAGCACGCGCTCGACCACGAAGGGCGGCACGGCCGGCGCGTCGCCGAGCAGCACCAGCACCGCGTCGACCTCGGCGGGCATCACGTCGAGCGCGAGCCGCAGCGACGAGGACTGGCCGCGCTGGGGCTTGGGATTGCGGATGCACTGGAAGCCGTGCGCCTGGAAGACCGGCAGGAGCTTGGCCGTGTGGGTGCCGATCACCGCGATGCGCGGGCCGGGCGGGGCCACCTCGAGGGCGCGCTCCACGAGCGGGCGGCCCCACCACTCGGCGAGCAGCTTCGGGGAGCCGAACCGCTCGGAGCGGCCGGCGGCGAGGACGACGGTGGCGATCATGCGAGGGCCTCCCAGCGCTTCTGCGTGCGCGGCGAATAGGACATCACCCACGCGGCGAGCAGGAGCTCGAAGGTGACGCGGACGTCGTGCAGGGTGGGCTCGACGCGAGCGGCGCCGGCCCGGGCCAGCGCGTCGTCCCAGGTGGCGGCGGCGAGGGCGATCAGCTCGCCGAGCGGGCCGAGCTCGTCCTCGGCGTCGCGGCAGACGTTCTCGGCGAGGCCGAAGTGCCCGACCCGGTCGGGCCGGCGGGCCCAGATCGCGGGCAGGAGCGCGACCAGGTAGCCGCCGAGGCGCTGGCGGGCGAGGTTGACGGGGCGCTCGCGCGGCGCGATCGGCCCGTCGGAGAGGACCGCGTGCTCGCCGCCGAGGATGCGCGCGGCGGTGCCGCCGAGGACGGCCTCGACCTGGGCCGGGGAGGCGCCGGTCTCGTGCAGGACCGCGAGGGTCAGGAGCAGCGCCTCGCGCTGCGTGCCGTACGGCAGGTCGGAGGCCCACACGAGCTGCTCGGGCGGGACGCGGGTGAGCAGGGCGTGGAGGTCGATCGGGCTCCAGCAGGAGCTGTCGAAGACGACGTTGGGCATCCCGGCGACGCGCTCGGCGATGCGGTCCTGGTCGACGATCGCGGCGTGCGCGAGGATCAGGAGCGCGTCGGGGTTGCGGGCCGCCTGGGCGGCGAGCTCCTCGCCGATCGGGGGCATGCCGCGCCCGGCGTGGATCAGGATCGGGATGCGGTGCTCCGCCGCCACCCGGAAGACCGGGTCGAGGCGGTCGTCGTCGAGCTGGAAGGCCTGGGCGCGCGGGTGCAGCTTGATGCCGCGCGCGCCGGCCGCGAGCGCGCGCTCGGCCTCGGGGGCGGGGTCGCCGTCGAGGCTGAGCCGGCAGAAGGGGATCACGCGCCCGCCGGAGGCCGCGCACCACTCGAGCACGCGGTCGTTGGGGACGCGGTAGTCCTCGCCGCGGTCGGGATCGTGGAGCGGGAACGTCGCCGCCGTCGACACCCCGGCCGCATCCATGTGGCCGAGCAGCTCCTCGAGCGTCTGCGCCATCCCGTCCTCGTCGAGGCCGAGGTGCGTGTGCGGGTCGATGCGGGCGGCGCCGCCGCCGAGCTCCTCGATCAGGGCGTCCATGCGCGCGATCTGGCGCGCGACGTCGGCGGCGAGGTCCACGGCGGCAGTCTACGGGGGCCTAGGCGCCCAGCGCGGCGCGCAGCGCCTCGGGGTCGTCGAGCGGGCCGACCGCGGCGAGCACCGCGCGGTCGAGCCGGACGATGCGCTCGCCGACGCGCAGCAGGTCCTCGGCGGTGACCGCCTCGATGCCGCGCACCACGTGGTCGAGGTCGACCCAGCCGTCCTCGAGCAGCTCGCGCCGCAGCCCGAACATGATCCGCCCGCGCGGGTCCTCGAGGCCGAGGACGGAGCGGCCGATCAGGTAGCGCTTGGCCTTGGCCAGCTCGTCGGCGTCGACGGCCTCGGTGGCCATGCGGCGCAGCTCGGCGGCGATCGTCTCCACGGCGAGGTCGACGCGGGCCAGGTCGACGCCGGCCTGGACGGCGTACGAGCCCGTGTCCGTGTAGCTCGCGTGGTGGCCGAAGACGTAGTAGGCGAGGCCGCGGCGCTCGCGCACCTCGGTGAACAGCCTGGACGACATCCCGCCGCCGAGGACGGCCTGCCAGACGGCCATCGGGTAGCGGTCCGGGTCCGTCGCGGGCATGCCGTCGACGCCGAGCACGATGTGGGCCTGGTCGCCGTCGCGCGACTCGATCGCCACGATCGGGTCGGTGATCTCCGGCACGACCGTCTCGGGCAGGGGCGGGGTGGGGTCGGCGGGCAGCGCGCCGAAGCGCTCGCGCACCGCCTCGACGAGCGCGGGGTCGACGCCGCCGCCGAGGCCGATCGCGATCCGCTCGGGGCGGTACCAGGCGCCGAGGTAGTCGCGGAAGGTGTCGGGGGTGGCGGCCCGCACCGTCTCCTTGGTGCCGATGATCGGGCGGCCGATCGGCGAGTCGCCGTAGCGGGCCGCGTCGTACACCTGGCCGACGATGTCGCGCGGCGTGTCGGTGTACATGTTGATCTCCTCGACGATCACGCCCTTCTCGCGCTCCACCTCCTCGGGGTCGAAGCGCGAATGCAGCACCATGTCGGCGAGCACGTCGAGGGCGGTGCCGCCGTCGGCCGCCGCGCACTTCACGTAGTACGCGGTTAGCTCCTTGCCGGTGAAGGCGTTGAACTCCCCGCCGATGCCGTCGATCTCCTGGGAGATGTCGCGGGCGGTCGGGCGCCGCTCCGTGCCCTTGAACATCATGTGCTCGGCGAAGTGGGCGATGCCGCCGACGGCGGGCGTCTCGCAGCGCGAGCCGGCGCTGATCGCGACGACGACGGCGATGGAGGCGGCGTCGCGCATCGGGGCGGACAGGATGCGGGCGCCGTTGGGCAGGGTCTCGAGCTCGAACATGCCCACACGCTACCGGCTCGCCGCCGCCGGGGGCTAGACGAGGGCCGAGCGCACGAGCAGGATGGCGAGCGCGAGCATCACGACGCCGATCGCGGCGTCGAGGACGCGCCACGTCGCCGGCCGCGCCATCAGGGGGGTGAGCAGGCGCGCCCCGAAGCCGAGGCCGGTGAACCAGACGGCGCTGGCCGCGGACGCGCCGAGGGCGAACCACCAGCGCTGGTCGCCGAAGGAGGCGCCGATGGTGCCGAGCAGGAGCACGGTGTCGAGGTAGACGTGCGGGTTGAGGAAGGTGAGGGCGAGGACCGTCAGGGCGACGGTGCGGGCGGGGCCCGGCGCGCGCTCGGCCGGCGTGAGCGCCTCGGGGCGCCGCGCGCGCTGGAACGAGCGCACCGCGAACCAGGCCAGGTAGGCGGCTCCGAGCAGGGTGATGGCGGTGAGCACGTCGCCGTGCGCCTGCACCAGCACGCCGAGCCCGGCCACCCCGGCGGCGATCAGGAGGACGTCGCCGGCGATGCAGATCCCGACGGCGACGGCGACGTGCTC